>CAZJJL010000029.1:12477-13832 GCA_964546325.1 uncultured Planctomycetales bacterium
GCAACGGTTCGCACGTTTTTGCGTATGACAAATATTGCCGCGGCGCAAAAGATTATTTCAGTCTTTCGCGTGAGATCATAACGGCTGAGGCAGGTACTGTCCGTAAAGCGGAATCGGCAGCAGTGGTTGCGCGTCAAAAGCCGGAAAAGAAAATCGTCACTATGCAGGATAGGATGAAAGAACTTTTGAAAGAGAACCTGCCTAAGATCAATGAGGTTGTTTTTACCTGTGTTGCGCCCGATGCCAAAGAAGTTTTCATTGCGGGTGATTTTAACAATTGGACGGCAGACAAGAACAGCCTTATGGAAAAGGTCGACGGGGTTTGGCGCAAGAAGATGGTTTTGGACCCGGGGTCGTTCTACTATCGTTTTGTCGTCGATGGGGAATGGATCGATGATCCGGTCAATCCGAATAAACGCACCAATCCGTTTGGGCAATCCGATTCACTGATTGAAGTAAAGGCGGTCAGCGACAGTAATTAATGCATCGTATCGGTTTCCGCACGCGCGCGCGTGCGGAAACCATAGAAATCCGGAAGAACACATGGAACAAAATACGCAGATCCAGGAAGGCAAGTTTTTTGCCATTATTTCGTACCTTAGTTTTTTTTGCATCATTAGCCTTGTGCTCAAAAAAGATAATCCGTTCGCGTTGTATCATAGTAAGCAAGGGCTTGTGCTTTTTGTCTTTGAAACAGCAGCGTTTATCCTTTCCATCATTCCGATCTTAGGCATTCTGATGAGAACAGTCGGGTTTGCATTATTTGGGTTGGTTTCGTTGTGGTGCATGTGGCAGGCTTTTAACGGTAATCGTAACCGATTGCCTGTGGTATCCGATATTGCCGACCAGATAATCTTATAAGGCGGAGGGCGCTATGGCCGTCAAGAAAAGAAGCGTACGGAAGATCATTAAGAAAAAAGTTGCCTCTAAAAAGAAACTTGTCGGAAAAAAGCGAGTTTCCGGAACGAAGAAGGCGTCGAAGGTTTCTCGGAAAAACGTTCGGAAAGTCCCGAAGAAATCAGCCGGAAAAGCTCTGCCGCCTAAAAAGAAGGAAATTGTCGTAGGAAAGATCTCGCATTATTTTCCTAAAGTGCGGGCGGCCGTGATAAAGCTGAAAGTTCCGTTGTCGGTCGGGGATAAAATTAAGATTAAGGGGCATACGACTGATTTTGCGGAAGAGGTTCTTTCCATGCAAGTTGACCATGTGCCGGTGAAGGTCGCAAAAAAAGGCCAGGAGATCGGTCTTTTGGTCCAGGCGCGCGTAAGACAGGGCGATACCGTAGTAATGGCGTAGATAACCGTTTACACCCCAGAGGTGTAAAGAGAGGTGGTTGAGTATGACGCTCGCAATAAGT
>CAZJJL010000030.1:0-363 GCA_964546325.1 uncultured Planctomycetales bacterium
GACTGTCTTTACCGGATCCGTCGATAGCATCATGGCCGGAACGGGTGCCGCGTTCTCGCTTTTTCCGCCGGAAAATGCCCTGGGTAATTACGTGAAAGTCGTTCAGCGTATACCCGTAAAAATCGTTTTTGATAAGACGACCGATGACCGCCATATCCTGCGTATCGGTATGTCATGCTTACCCACGATCCTCACCGGAAATGAATAAATGGATAGTTGCTTTATCCGTTATCCTGCCCACGCTTATTGAGGTAATCGATACATCGGTTGTTAATGTTTCGCTTGGTCATATCCGCGGCAGCCTTTCGGCAGGTGTTGATGAGGCAACCTGGACGATCACCGCCTATCTTGTCTCTAACGCGA
>CAZJJL010000030.1:373-13355 GCA_964546325.1 uncultured Planctomycetales bacterium
CGATCATTATCCCTATTACCGGCTGGTTAAGCAGGTTTTTCGGCAGGAAGCGGTATCTTATTTATTCGATCGTGCTTTTTACGGTAAGTTCTTTTATGTGCGGTGCGTCAACAACCTTGGCCGGCCTTGTTTTCTTTCGTATCCTTCAAGGCATGGGAGGAGGGGCGTTGCAGCCGATTTCACAGGCGATCCTTTTGGAAACATTCCCGGTTAAACAGCATGGCATGGCCATGGCTATTTTTGGCGTGGGGGTTATGTTCGGGCCGATCATCGGACCGATCCTCGGAGGGTGGATAACCGACAACTGGTCGTGGCACTGGATTTTCTATATTAATATTCCCATCGGGATCATCTCCGTATTGCTGATCATGAAATTCATTAAGGACCCCGATTACATGAAACGCATGCGGACTACGATCGACTACTGGGGGCTCGGTTTAATCACCGTTGGACTCGGTTGTTTGCAGATCGTACTTGATAAAGGGCAGCAGGATGATTGGTTCTCATCGAAGTTCATTCTTACCTTATCGATTATTTCAGCAATTTCTCTTATTGCTTTTATATTCGTTGAGTTGCGATCGAAAAATCCCGTTGTAAACTTAAGGGTTTTTAAGAATATTTCCTTTGCTTCGGGGAATTGTATCCAATTCATCGCGTTTTTCGTTCTTTTTGGCAGTATTGTTTTGCTGCCGTTGTATTTACAGCAGCTGATGGGTTATACCGCGTATTTGGCGGGCTTTGCCTTAGGGCCCGGGGGTATTGCTACTTTGATAACGATGCCTATTGCAGGAAAACTTGTTACGCGGACTAATCCTAAATACATGTTAGCAACCGGCATAATCATAGCCGCTTATTCGATGTATATGATGGCGCAGTTCAACTTGGCAGTTGATTTTGATATCGTTATGTGGTCCCGTTTCATTATGGGGATCGGTATGGGCTTGATCTTTATCCCCCTCGTGGGAATGACGCTTTCGACGATCAAAAAAGAAGAGATGGGAAATGCCACCGGTGTTTTTAACCTTCTGAGGAATTTGGGAGGGAGTTTCGGGGTCGCTTTTATAACGACGCTCCTTGCGCGCCGGGCGCAGTATCACCAATTCCGCCTTTCCGAACATATGCATCCTTTGGACCCGCAGTATCAGATCGGTTCAATGCAGGCTGCGCACGCTTTACAAGCTAAGGGCGTGGCGGTTACGGAGATGTCGAAAAACGCGGTTTTGTATAAACAGATGATGGTGCAGGCAAACTACTTTTCTTTTATCGATACGTTTTTTGCCGCGGCAGTGATCATGCTTATGGTATTGCCGCTTGTATTTTTGTTAAAGGTGCCAAAAAGCAAGGATCAACCGGTAGTTTTGTAAAGAGGGTTCCCCTCAAGAGGGCGCGTCATGAAAAGAGACCATGATTATTATATGGATGAAGCGATTCGTCAGGCAAAAAGAGGATTGCGGCAGGGTGGAATTCCGATTGGCGCGGTATTAGTTAAAGGCGACACGATCATCGGCCGCGGCTATAATCGCAGGGTGCAAAAGGGGTCAGCGATTTTACATGCCGAAATGGACTGCTTGGAAAATGCCGGCAGGCTTTCGGCAGAAGACTACCGTTCCTGCCGGTTGTATTCAACCCTTTCTCCATGCGATATGTGTTCGGGAGCTATTCTCCTGTATCGTATTCCTGTGGTGGTTATAGGTGAGAATACTACGGTCAAAGGGCCGGAAGCCTATCTTCGGAAACGCGGCGTGCGGCTTTATAACCTTGACCGGGAAGACTGCGTGGCTATGATGAAGGACTTTATACGCCGAAAACCTGCCCTTTGGAATGAGGATATCGGAGAATAAAGTTTTATAAATAAAGATTGACAATACGCGAAAGGGTGGTATACTTACTTCCGTAGTAAATAAAGGATTAGAAGTCAAGGCCGTGAGGTTGAGAGTACTAACCTTGCGGTTTTTTTTGTTCTGCCATTATTTACTATAATACTAATGAAGGAAGGAGGTAGTACATAATGGCACGTGGTAAAGTCAAGTGGTTTAACAACCAAAAGGGGTATGGTTTCATTACTCCCGAATCCGGAAGCGATGTGTTTGTTCATCATACAGCGATCAAGGGTGAGGGGTATAGAACGTTAGATGAGGGCCAGGATGTCGAATTTGACATCGAGAAAGGTCCCAAAGGCGAGCAAGCCGTCAACGTTGTAAAGCTCTAACCTCAATAGTGAAGCCCGGCTCTTGTGAAGGGAGCCGGGCTTTTTTTTTAGATGGAAGAAAAGGAGTATTCATGCACACAGGCAAAATAAAGAAGGTTGTTCGTGATCGCGGATTCGGCTTTATCAGCGATACTGACGGAAGAGAAGTGTTTTTTCACCGTTCTTCCGTTGTCGATTCGCAGTTTGAATCGTTGAATGAAGAGCAGGCTGTCGAATTTGAGATCGAGAAGTCAGATAAAGGTCCTCGCGCCGTTAACGTCCGCGTCAGCGCGTAACGAATAAAGGAAGCCATGAAAATTGTCCTGATCGAACCGACATCTTCAAAGGCGAATGTGTATTCTAAATTGCATATGCCTTTGCTGGGGCCGATATATTTGGGTACTATTCTGAGGAACCTTGGCCACGATGTTGAGGTTTACCATGAGGACATTCAAAAGCCCGATTATAAGAAGCTTAATGCCGATTTGGTCGGGATCTCGATTTTAACCTTGACGTCAAAGCGCGGGTATGAAATAGCCAAAAAATTTCCCCGGGAAAAAGTGATCATGGGAGGAGTCCATGCCAGTTTGCTCCCTCAGGAAGCGCTGCAATATGCCAGACAGGTTGTTGTGGGGGAGGCAGAAGAGGTTATCGGCGGGATAGTTGATGGTTCCATTAAGGATCCGATTGTTCAGGGGAGGCCGGTGCAGAATCTCGACCGACTTCCGTTTCCTGACTTTTCCCTTATGAAAGGATATGCGCAGAAGTCATTCATTATGCCGGTTTCGACTTCCCGCGGATGTCCGTATGATTGTACGTTTTGTTCGGTTACCAAAATGTTCGGCCGCGCCTATCGCTTTCGCAGCGCCGAAAGTGTTATTGATGAGCTTGCCTTACGTAAAAGCAGCAAGCGCCTTTTTTTCATTGATGATAACTTTGCGGCGAATCCTCAGCGAACGCACCGGCTTCTTGAACTTATGCGCGCCAAAAGTACCGTTGGCCGATGGTCATGTCAAGTGCGTTGCGATGTCACCAAAGATGAGAAGCTTTTGAAACTTATGTCTCAGACAGGCTGTGCCGTTGTTTGCGTTGGTTTTGAATCGGTGAACCAAAAGACCCTTCAGGCGTACGAGAAAAAACAAACGATCGAAGATATCATCAATGCGATCCGTTCGTTTCACCGAAAGAAGATTAAGGTTCACGGTATGTTCGTTTTAGGGGGGGACAATGATACGCAACGGACGATTTGGGATACCTTCCGGTTTGCCGTTAAACAAAAAATTGACACGATCCAAATGTCTATTTTAACGCCTTTCCCGGGGACGAAAGTCTACGAGGATCTTCAGAAAGAGAAGCGGATCTTTAATAAGGATTGGGAACTGTATGACGGCCAACACGTTGTTTTTGATCCCAAGCTGCTTTCTCCGA
This sequence comes from uncultured Planctomycetales bacterium, assembly GCA_964546325.1. Taxonomy (GTDB): domain Bacteria; phylum Omnitrophota; class Gorgyraeia; order Gygaellales; family Profunditerraquicolaceae; genus DAONEO01. The sequence continues at coordinate 3,990 of CAZJJL010000030.1, forward strand.
AAGAATTACAGATGAGCGTTGCAAAAGCGTATATGAAATTCTATTCCCTCTCAAAGTTATTCACCCTCATTATAAAACTCCGCTTTACCAACTTCCTTTTCCGTCTCATGGGATATCGTATCGTGCGTGAATGGTTGAAGTATAATCGCGCGATGCCGTGGCTTGCGAAACGTCACTCGTAGTGGCTTTGTAGTCAAAGTTTTCTTAGGCGCAGAGGAGTATCTATGAGAAGAATATGGCTCGGTCTCTTTATAGCATTCCTTGTATGTTCTACCGTACGCCTGAGTTATGCGCAAGATAATGCCAATGCTTCAAAGACACTCATCGTATATTATTCGCGCGATGGCCATACCAAGCTTGTTGCCGAGAAGCTCGCTCAAAAATTCGCTGCTGACAGCGAAGTTCTTATTGATAAGAAGAAACGCACCGGTTTATGGGGCGCATCGTCAGCAGGAAAAGACGCTTTATCCCATGCCTTGACCAAAATCGCTCCTCTTACGAAAGATCCACGGGATTATGACCGTATACTCATTGGCACGCCGTCATGGTTTAGCAATGTCACTCCTGCAGTTCGGACGTTCGTCAAAAAATACGATTTATCGGGCAAGAAAGTCGGGGTTTTTGCAACTGCGCATCAAACCGGAGTTGAATCGTGCCTTGCGCAATTAGCGATGCTTATCGAGAGCAAAGATCCTGCGTCCATCCCTCGTTTACCCCTCAGACATAGAGATTTAAAAGAGGATGTTTTGGCTAAAAAAATCGATTTATTTTATGATGAGATTATGGGAAAATAAACGTGTCCCTATGCGTATCTTATTGCAATACATCCCTTTCTAAATTATAATAGTCGTATACTATGAGCGAACGCGATCAATTCTTAAGCGAAGAAAAGGAAACCGGACGGATTGAAGCGTTTAGCGATGGGGTTTTTGCCATTGCTATTACCTTGCTGGTTTTGGATATTAAAGTGCCTCATATCCATGGGGTAAGCGCACGCGAGAGTCTTCTTGGCGCGCTTATGCAGCAGTGGCCGATGTATTTGGCGTATGTCATCAGTTTTATCACCATCCTCATTATTTGGGCTAACCACCACAGTCTCTTTAACTACATCCGCCGCAGTGATGACCGGTTTGTTTTTCTCAACGGCATGGTTTTATTGCTGGTAACGTTTGTCCCTTTTCCGACCGCATTACTTTCGGAGCATATTCGTTCCGATAATTCACAAATTGCGGCTGCGGTGTATTCCGGCACGTATCTTCTTATTTCGGTTGTCTTTAACTTTGCGTGGGGATACGCAGCGCATCATAATCGTCTTCTTGATCGTCATGCCGATCAGTGTTTTGTCCGGAATATTTCACGACAGTACCGTTTTGGCGTGCCGTTGTATTGCATGGCTTTTTTGTTGTCGTTTGTTTGGGTTCCGGCAAGCATTACGATGTGTTTTATGCTCGCGATTTTTTTCGCTTTTACCGGGAAAATTACCCGTTTGACTTGCGAGGTCAAGAAAAAAGCGTGATGCGGCATATTGATGAGGGATTGATATAAGGGGGGAGTATGAAGCGTGTTTTGATTATCGATGATGAGGCGAATCTCACCTATTTTTTTAAAAAGAACCTGGAGTTTTTTGGCGGATATGAAGTTGAGGTGGCATCTTGCGGAAAAGAAGGTTTAGCGCGGGCGCATTCATTCCATCCGGATATTATTCTGCTTGATGTGATGATGCCCGGGATCGACGGGTTTGAAGTATTGAAACGCCTGAAGGAAGATCCTAAAACGATGACGGTCCCGGTTATCATGTTGACTGCGCGTGATGACGATGAGTGCCGGCTTAAAGCGGCATCGTTGTATAACGACGATTATATCGGCAAGCCTTTTTCGATCGCTGAAGTAAAAGCGCGTATTGACAGCGTATTGAACAGACACGGGCAGCCTTAAGACAGGGAGAAAGAACCGACCATGCAAGTTAAACAAAAGTTATTTGGCTTAATTGTGTTGGTTTGCGGGCTCTTCGGGCTTTTTTTTATCGTTCAGATCGGTATTGAAAAGAACCGTTTTTTGACACTTGTTGATTCCGAGATCCAAGAACGGAAGACTATTTTTTCCCGTCAATTTGAAGTTAAGTCTCTTTTGCAGAAGAAGTTGTCCCAGGATTATTCTAACTGGGGTGAGATGGTCAATTTCGTTCAAACCGGTGATAACGACTGGGCGGTGGTCAATATAGTTTCCGGTCTTTCGACATTTCAAGCTGATTATGCCTGGGTGTATAGACCTGATTTTTCCCTTGTATATTCGACATCTGCTGCCGAGTCTTCACCGGTTGAGATCACGGTCCCTCAAGAAGCCGTGGTATCGTTATTTGCGCGACAGAGCACCTGCCATTTTTTCTTTGCTTCCTCGGCGGGGACTATGGAGATTTTTGCCGCAACCATCGTTCCTTCCGAAGATCCCGAACGTAAAACTCCTGCCAAAGGATATTTCTTGGTCGGGACCCTCCTGAACCAAAGGTATTTGGAAGTATTGTCGCAATTAAACGGGGCCAAGGTATCGTTAGTCAAAGGTGTTGATGCTCAACAGGGGGGACGCGGGTTTTTAAAGAATTTCACGATTCATTTTATCCATCCGCTTTATGACTGGCAGGGTAAACAAATAGCTGCATTTTATGTGATAAGTCCATCAGGGATCATTGCGAAGCTCTCTCAGTTGCAGATTGAATTCTACGCGTATTATATCCTTTTCGTCGTTATTCTGGTGGTGATACTTTTATATGCGCTCAATCGTTGGATATTAAACCCCCTGAGGTTTATCTCTCAGGCACTTGTCTCTCAGAAAAAAACGTTCCTTACCAATATTATGACCCGTGGTGATGAGTTTGGTTCTATCGCGCGTCTTATCGCCAATTTCTTTAAGCAGGAGCAGGAACTTGTGCAGGAAAGGGAAGCGTTGAAACAGGCGTATCGTGATTTGCGGCAGGCCCAGAACCAGCTTGTCCAGATGGAAAAGGTGCACGTTGTGGGCGTTCTTTCAAGCGGGGTTGCGCATGAAGTTAAGAATCCTCTGGGGATTATTCAACAGGGGGTTGACTATCTTGAGCGTGAGATCAATCCTCAGGATACCCGCCAGCATGATGTTTTAGATATGATCCGTAAAGCCGTTCTGCGCGCAACCAAAATTATCCACGACATGCTTAATTTTACGCGTCAATCACAGCTTGAACTTACCAAGCAGCCGTTTATTCCCCTTGTTTCCGTAGCCTTGGATCTCGTGGAACGGCAGGTCATCCTTAAAAATATTCTTGTTCACAAAGAATTTAACGATAATCAGGCTTTGGTTGCGGTTGATACGGTCCAGCTGCAACAGGTTCTGGTGAATATTTTCTTAAATGCTATCCAGGCTATGCCGGAGAGAGGAGAGCTCTTTGTCCGGACATTTGTAGCCCCTGCGTCTTCGTTAAAGGACGGGGTGGGACGGCGCGTTCAGGAATTTTTTGAAGAGCAGGATACCGCGCTTGTCTGTGAGATCGAAGATACCGGAACGGGCGTGCCTGCGGATATTCTTCCGAAGATCTTCGATCCGTTTTTTACGACTAAAAGTCCGAGAGTGGGGGTCGGATTAGGATTAAGCGTAACGCGCTCTATTATCGATAATCATAAGGGGCTTATCTATATTGAGAATGTTCCTCAGAAGGGAGCTAAGGTGGTTATTGCTTTGAGGGTGTATACAGCTGAGCAGCCTCTTCCTTCGCAAGAGGCATCAAGCCTTTGAAAAAGCTAATATGCAGTTTTTTGAGAGCATAAAAGGGAAGAGGAAAGAAGCGCAGAAATATATCGCGTGATACTTTTTTAATGTTACATTTCCTGGGGTTTTAAGAAAAAGGGGGCGTATCTATGATGGACCTGTTTGACTTATTAGTAAGTATTTTTGCGTATTCTTTGTACGGTATTATTTTTGTCTTGAGCATTATTTTTACGTTTTGGCTTGAATCGTTTCGAAATATTGAAAAGCGCGTTATGACTCAGATCATTCCGGCACGCGCTATGAATCCCCTTGAAATTGAAATCGGATCGCTCTCCGATTGGTTGTATACCAATCATGCCGTTATCGGGCCGTTGTTAGTGGTTCTTTCGTTGCTTGATATCAAATTTTCTTTCGATCTGATCAAGACACTTTCCCTCATGCGCGTCTAATGTTGATTATTAATGCCGATGATTTTGGATTGAGTGATGCGGTTAACCACGGCATACTCCTGTGTTTTGAGCGCGGGTATTGTTCAAGCGCTACGGTTATGCCCGTTGCGCCCGCTTTTTTACAGGCCTGCCAATTAGCGCACGAAAAGCGCTTGTCGCATCATATTGGTTTGCATGCGGCTTTGAGCGATGGGATCGCGTTTTCCGATCTTTTGAAGCGTCAGCCTCGATTTTGTGATCCCCAGGGAAAACTCATATTCAAAGGTCATGACCTTTTGATGCCGCTTGCCGCTGCAGAGAAAGAAGCGATTGCCGATGAATTGCGTTGTCAAATCGAGCAGTGTAGGAAGCAGGGGATATCACCGACGCATATCGATACGCATTGTCATGTCCATCAGATATGGAGCATTGCTTCGGTAGTTATTGCTGTCGCCCGCCAGATGCGCATTCCGTATATCAGGATAAAACAAAATGCGCCAACATCCATGAGGGTCAAACAGTTTTTGTATACGTACCTCTTTAACATGAGGTTGCGAGTTCTTCATTTGGCGCGGACACGGTATGCGTTCCCTCTTGAAGGAATCATTGATCATATCGACTTCAGCCGTGTTGTGCGGCTTTACGCTTCGCTTGAGATAAACATACATCCGTTTGTTAATGCGCAGGGTGTTCTCATGAATCGATATTTTGAAACGGAGCATGCGCTTGATGCGCAGATGCGTGCTTTGGAGAATATGCCCGCACGTTTTTCTTATAGCGGGCATTCATATGCGGGGGTATCATGAAACGCGTAGCGATTGAAAAGATGCATTGTCCTTTATGCGGATTTTCTTTGAGGACGCTTGTTGTAGTGGATGGGGATCCCGAGATTATAAAGAACGGGATTCTTGAATGCCGGTGCCGGCGTTATCCTGTTGTAGAAGGTATCCTTGTATTGCATGCCGATAATCCTGCAGGCCTGCAGCGGGCGCTTCGAGAGATGGCTGTTGGGCATCAAACCGTTGCCTTACGTGCGTTGCTTGACGAAGGAGCGTTGAGTGCCCGGATCATTAACGCCGCTGTTTCCCGTAAGCTTGTTTTTTCGCGGACATTGCAGACTATGAGAGATATGGTATGTGCTCGCAGGATAGATCGTATTATGCGTGCGCCTTGTTTTGCAGAGGCAATAAACGCGTGCGTAAGAGGAGGGTACGGAGATTATTTTAAGACCCGTTTATCCAGCGCGAGCTTTATTGCGGGCATTGCGCTTTTGGAGTTGATGCGGGATTTTTCCGGTCCGATCCTGGAGTTTGGTGCAGGTGTTGGAACCCATGCGTTTGTGATGGGGTTGTTGTTTCCGGAGCGTCCGCTTACGCTGACGGACCATTCCTTTACAAACCTCTACTTGGCAAAACGATTTATTGCGCCGCACGCTGAATATGTGTGCTTGGACGGGAATTATCCCCTTCCTTTTGAAGATGGGGCATTTCAGGGAGTGTTTTCCTCAGATTCGTTCCACTATATTGACGCCAAGGTTTCTGCGGTAGGAGAGATAAAACGAGTCTTGCGTAAGGACCATATTGCTGTTTTTTCCCATTTGCATAATCGTTTTGGTGATGACGTTGCTCAAGGGATGTCGTTATCGGGGGGAGAATGGAAGAGGGTATTGAGTTTTTCGCACACGCGCCTTATCTCTGAAAAAGTTGTTTTTGAGCGGTTTTATAACGAGAATGCGCTTGATGTAACCGTTGATCATTCTGAATCAGGTGAGGCAACGAACGCGTTTTGTCTTGTTGCTTCTGATAACCAAGAGGTTTTTAGGTCGTATGGGAATATCGGGGATCCATATTTTTCCTTAAAAGGGAGATTGGGTATTCATGCCGCATTTATCCAGGCACGCACGGGTACGGGGGAGTCTTGTTACCGGAAACAATGGCCTTCTGCTTTACTGCAACAGGAGAATGCTCTTTTTGATGCACAGTTGCCTTCTTCATTCTGCATCTCTACGGTAGCGTTAAAAGCGTTGCAGCGTGCTGATGAGGATGTTTGTTTCTTGCCGGAGATCCAGCAGTTACTTCGGAAATTCCTGGTGATACATATCCCGCAATGTTTTTAACCATGGGCTTTTGCTCTCTTTGCGAGAAAGGTCCGTCTATGATCGTACGTGCGCATTGATGCAAACAGAAGCTCCTGAAGCAATCAGAAAAGCCACTTTTTACTGGAATAGCGCTTGAATAAGCGGTAATTTTAGCTATAATATATCCCTTAAATAAATCTCGCGCCCATAGCTCAATTGGATAGAGCACTAGCCTACGGAGCTGGTTGTTGTTGGTTCGACTCCAACTGGGCGCATTAATTGTTGGTTCTCCCGCCAAAAAGCGGCGGGATTAATTCACACAGTGACTTATGTTCATTCGCTTTGCTCATTCCATAAGTCACGTGTTCATGAAGACTCCAACTGGGCGCATTAATTGTTGGTTCTCCCGCCACAGAGCGACGGGATTAATTCACACAGTGACTTATGTTCATTCGCTTTGCTCATTCCATAAGTTGCGTGTTCATGAAAACTCCCATTGGGCGCACGTCTTACTTTGTTGAAAAAACTCGACGATTTCTATATGCGAGAGGCCTTAAAAGAAGCTCAAAAGGCCTTTGAAGATGATGAGGTCCCTGTTGGAGCTGTGGTTGTTCATGCAGGGAGCATAATCGCTCGGGCGCATAATCAAGTTGAGCGCCTTAAAGATCCGACTGCCCATGCCGAAATGATCGCTCTTACATCGGCAACTAATTATCTCGGAGAGAAGTGGCTTACGGATGCCGCGATCTATGTTACTATCGAGCCGTGTTCGATGTGCGCGGGAGCATTGGTGCTTTCCCGTATAAAAAACGTGTATTTCGGTGCGCGAGACTCCAAAACAGGCGCGTGCGGTTCAGTATTCAATATTGTTAACAGTAAGAAACTTAATCATCGCGTTAAAGTCAGCGGTGGCCTTTTGGCTGATGATTGCGGTGGCTTGTTAAGCGAGTTTTTTAAGAAAAAACGTCACGCGGGGAAGAAATAGTTTTTTGAAAGTTTATTGTTTTGCTCCGTTCGTCTTTGACTCACGGAGTCTCGCTCGATGTGCCTTCGGCACAAGAGTGTTTTGGCCCCGCATAGCGGGGCCTCGCTAGATTGTTGATATAGGTGCTCGGAGAGGTGGCAGAGCGGTTGAATGCAGTTGCCTGCTAAGCAACTGGGCTGGGTAACTGGCCCCCAGGGTCCGAATCCCTGCCTCTCCGTTTTTTTATCATATCGTTCCTTTTTGCATCGCTCATGTATGTATTGAAGAAAGAGCCTTGGGGGAGGGATGTGTGATGAAGGTTTAAAATTTAGAGTTGCCCGTCTTATCTGCCTTCCAGTAACAGTCATTTTCTGCTTCAAGAAAACAATTTCTTAAAAACCGGTTAGATAAATCGATTTTATCTGATCTGATGAGTTGTCCTATTCTTTTTGTTTTGTTGGGGTACGTGATATGCTAACCAGAAGAAAATTGCATTTTAACCGGACAATTCTTCGAGGTATTCCCACCGCGCGTACGCTTTTTCAAGTTCTTTGGATAAGTGCTCTGATCGCGCCTTGACCTTTTCTATTTCTGCGGGGGGCTTTTGGTAAAAATTAAAATCAGCCAATAACGCATATATTTCTTTTTGCTCAGCCTCGATCTTTTCAATCATTGCAGGGAGAGTTTCAAGATCCCGTTGTTCTTTATTCGTAAGTTTTCGCGCGATCACCGGTTTTTTCGGGCGGACGATTTCTTTGGGTGGTTTTGTTTTTGCGGGAGTACTTGGCGCTGGTCCCCGTTGGCTGAGCCAGTCATCGTAGCCTCCGGTATATTCTTTGATGATACCGTCACCTTCGAGCACCATGGTCGAAGTTACCACGTTATTTAAGAAAACCCGGTCATGGCTGACCAAAAGAAGCGTTCCCGGATACTCAAGCAGTAACTCTTCCAAAAGTTCGAGAGTCTCTATATCGAGATCATTGGTAGGCTCGTCCATTACTAAAACATTCGAAGGTTTTGAAAAGAGCCTTGCAAGGAAGAGCCGGTTCCGCTCTCCCCCCGAGAGCACCTTGACCGGTGTGCGCGCTCTGTCCGGAGTAAATAAAAAGTCCTGGAAACTGCCGCTCATATGCCGTGGTTTGCCGTTGTTCTCTTTTGTGTCTGATTTTGCGTTGACATTTTCGGCGGCGGTTTTATTTTCTTCCAATTGTTGCCGAAGCTGATCGTAATACGCGATCTGGAGATTGGTTCCCAGACTTACCTTGCCTCTTTGAGGGGCTAGTTTTCCGAGCACAAGGTTCAACAATGTTGTTTTTCCGCTGCCGTTGGGCCCGATCACGCCGATTTTGTCGCCGCGCATTATGTGCGTGGAGAAATCCCTGACCAGGCATTTTGAGCCGTATCCAAAGCCAAGCTGCGAAATTTTAGCAATGCGATGGCCTGATGGGTCGACTTTTTGCGCTCGCATACGGACTTGACCGATTGCTTTACGCTGAGATCTTTTTTCTTCCCGTAAACGTTCCAATGCTTTTACGCGCCCCTCATTACGGCAGCGTCGAGCCTTGACCCCTTTTCGGATCCAGATTTCCTCTTCGGCCAGTTTTTTATCAAAATGGTCCCAGCGCGCTTCTTCGATCTCAAGCGCTGCTTGTTTACGTTCAAGGAATGTTTTATAATCGCAAGACCAACTGAATATTTTTCCGCGGTCAAGTTCAAGGATTCTCGTAGCTAAACGCGTCATGAACATTCTGTCATGGGTCACAAAGAAGATGGTCCCGGGATAGGTAAGCAGAAATCCTTCAAGCCAGAGCATTGAGTCTATATCCAGGTGGTTGGTTGGTTCGTCAAGAAGCAATACTTCCGGTTTCAGGACGAGTGCCCGGGCTAATAATGTTCTGCGTTTTTGGCCTCCGGATAATTGACTGAAGCTATCATCAGGGTCGAGTTTCATTTTTGCGATTACTTCTTCGACCTGATTATTGATATCCCAGCTGTCGGTATGGTTGAGTTTATCCTGTACGGCGTCAAGCTGCCGCAGCAAGTCGGGGGTTTGCTCGGTTTGTAAACGGTGTGTCAGATGATGATGTTGGCTTAAGAGTTCGGCGCGCGCTCCGAGCCCGGAAAGAACGACATCAAAGACAGTCCCCGTAATATCAAGAGGG
>CAZJJL010000031.1:0-3493 GCA_964546325.1 uncultured Planctomycetales bacterium
CTTTTGCCAGGTCCGCGGGCGTGTCAACGCTATACGTGATGAACGGTGAATTGACCATCTTTACCTTGCCGCCGTGTTCGAGTATACGCAGCATATCGATAGATTCGGCGATCTCCAACGCAGTAGGTTTGAGTTTATTGAAGGTGATCAGATAGTCGCGGCGGAACGGGATAACGCATACTTGTTTGAGCATGGGGAGTTCCCGCGCCCCTTTTTTCCTTGTTGGAATGGGCTCTCGCGAGAAATACAACGCGAAGCCGTTTTCATCAACCACGACTTTGATCTCGTGCGGATCGTCGTGTTCTTCGTGGCTTTGTAAAGGCGCCATGAGATTGCTGACTTGGATCGCAGGATCTTTCAGTAACGGGTCAACGGCAAGGTCGATCATCTCGGGGACGAGCATCGGTTCGTCTCCTTGGATCATGACGACAATGTCCGCTTTTTTTCCGCGCCGTTTTTCGATGGTGAGCATCGCTTCGGCGATTCTGTCTGACGCCCGTTCATGGGTATCGCTGGTCATGATGCATGGCGCGTTAATGGACGCGGCATAATCGGCGATCTCCTGATCGCACGTGGCGATAAAAACTTCTTCAAGCGATGCGCTCATGGCGCAGCGGTAATACACATGGCCGATCATGGGGATCGATCCGATAGGCGCCAGGGGCTTGCCCGGGAAACGGCTTGAAGCCATGCGGGCGGGTATGATGCCGAGTAAAGAGTTATTCTTCATTTCCGAGCTCCTCATCAGAAAAATAGTGCCGGTTTGATTTTAGATATAAGTATATCCGGTGGAACAAGCGGGCTAAAGAGTACTGTCCGTGAAAGGTCAACCTGAAGGGTTTTGGAGAGAGCGAACCCGTTATTGTCGTATGGTCGCTATCGTTGAGAAAACCGTCTTTGTGAGCTTGAGCGGCCAGATGGAGCCCGTAGTCCGTTTTACCGTATAGTTGGCAGATGGAAATACATTTCAGTATTTTCGATCGTTGATATTCGGCATTTTTATTTTTGAGCGAATCACGCAGGGCTGCGTAGGTTTTCAGATACAGGACATCCGCAAAAGCCAGCTGGCCTTTTGTATTTGAGGCTTCGGGTGCGATCTTCCTTTTCCAATAATAACGTTTCATATCGAAAAGCTGGAATCCACGGCTTCGCAGGTATATGTCTATATCGGAAAATAAGGGCTGTTTGAGGTATATAGGGGAAAACTCCGCCTCAATATTAATGCCGAAGATCAGTTCGTCAAGGACGTCTTGGGCGCCTTCAAGGACGAAGAGGTCTTCTCCCTGCGTGTCGACCTTGAGGAAATCGGCATCGGTTATATGTTCCGATTCAAGGAGTTTTTTGCTGAGTTTGCGCACCGCAACCGGTGCTGAGTTGATGATCGTATGGCGGTCGGCATCGGGGAATTGTTCAAGAAAGGAAAAGTTCGGTTCAAAAATAGACGAGCACATCTGTTTTTTGGTCAGATGGAAGGTGACTTCGCCGTCCTTGTTATAGAGCGCCGTATTGATAAACGTGCATTGCGGGTCGGCTGTTTGCGTAAGCTGCTTGAACGCGCGTGAATCCGGTTCGAACCCCACGACGCGTAAGTGCGCGCGCGCATTTTTCCATACATCTTGGATCCCCCCGCTTGCACCGACGTCAATGAGGGTGAGCGGATATCGTTGGTAGATGTGCGACAATGACGGGTGGATAAAAATATTTTTCATCGGGTTCTTCCTTTGCTGCGCGCACGTTTAAGAGAGTCCGCGCATATCGTGCCTAAAAGAAGCGAGTCGAGGGAAAATGCCAGAAAGGTAAAAGATTCCCGCATTTTCTGTTTGAGTTCGCTGATGTCCGGTTGTACCACGTGAAAACCGCTGGGCATGCGCATCGAGCGGGAAACGTCCATGATGCGTTTAAGTGCGCGGTGAACGTTCGGGTGCGTGAAGTTTCCCGGAAAACCGCATGACGCGGAAAGATCATACGGCCCGACCATAATGGCATCGATCCCCGGAACGCGGAGGATATCTTCGAGATTATCGACTGCCTGGATATGCTCGATTTGCGCGATGACGATGCTGTTATGGGAAAGCCACTTCGTATATTCTTTGAATCCGAGCCCGTATCTTTGGGCTCTGGCAAGACCCACTCCCCGTGTGCCCACAGGTGGGTAACGCACGGCTGCAACCGCGCGGAGAGCATCGTCGCGCGTATTGACCATGGGAACGATTATGCCGCAAGCGCCGGCATCCATGACCCTTTTGATCAAGGTAGGGTCGTTCTCTCCGACACGCACGAGTGCAGGTATGCGGCTTAATTCTATGATCTGGATGAGCTCTTGGGCTTGGCTGAGCGTAATCGATGAATGCTCCATATCGATCGTAAGCCAATCAAAGCCCGCCTGGCACATGATCTCCGCAATGCTCGGATGGGGGATCGTTATCCAGGAGCCTATCGTCGTATCGAAATCCTTCAGTTTTTGTTTTAGGGTGCGCATGGCTTCTCCTTTGTTTGGGCAAGCTCCTTGAATATTTGACAGGAAGCGGATAATTGTGAGAATGTGCCGCTGCTTACGATGCGTCCTGCGTCAACGACGTAAATAACATCGGCATGCTCCAGTGAGTTGACGCGATGACTTACGATTATAACGGTCATCGGTTTTTCCGATGTTTTGACCGAGGCAAAAACCTCCGATTCCGTATGAGCATCGAGCGCTGACGTGGCTTCGTCAAGGATAAGGATTTCAGGCTGGCGGTAGAAAGCTCGGGCAATGCTTAATCGTTGTTTTTGTCCCCCCGATAGCCTGATCCCCCGTTCTCCGATAATAGTTCTTTCTTTTTCGGGGAGATCGTCAATAAAAGACCGTAATTGTGCTGTTTGTATGGCGCGGTATATACGTTGCGGATCGCGTGCTTCCTGAGGGCACCCGAAGGCAATGTTTGCTTCGATCGTATCATCGATAAGATATATTTGTTGGGGGACATATCCGATGCGTCCGTGGTATGTTGCGAGCATATCGCTTGAGACCGTATTACCGTAATAGCGCATCTCTCCTTCCTGCGGAATAAGAAGCCCCATAATGATATCGATGATCGTGCTTTTCCCCGAACCGGTTTTCCCGACGATCGCAATAGTTCTTCCGAGAGGGATGGTCAGGGAGAGGTCGCGGATAAAGGGCGTTTGGATTCCGGGATACGTAAATGAAATATTTTTCAGTTCCAGGGTCTGCGTGTTCTCGGAAAGCCTTTTTGCAGGTGAGCTATCGGCTGTATGAGTTGTTGTTGCCTGTTTTATGACGTCAAAGATGATCCCCATGCTGCGTGTATAATATTGCACGAGCGCGGTATTGCTATAGATCTTTGAAAATGACGGGATAAGTCGGAGCGAAGCAATGCCAAGGACGGTCATTGCGGGGATAAGGTCAGCGGGGTTTTTGTGAAGGATCACGCTGACTAATACTCCGCAGAGCACTGCGGTCATAAGGGCTACTTCGAAAAGTGCCCGAGGAAGT
>CAZJJL010000031.1:3503-13155 GCA_964546325.1 uncultured Planctomycetales bacterium
AGAATTTGACGAAGGCATTCGTATACACACGCGTAGCTTTTGAAAAACGCCGCACAAAATAAGGCTGCGTATGCGTTACCGATATCTCTTTAACGGCACCCAGGGATTCGGTCGCGTATTTATACATGTCTTCGGCAAATTTCTCCCTCTCCTCAGAATACCGGTTTATTTTTTTCTTGAAGGCAAAATGGGAAAATACGGAAATGATGCCGAAGAAAAACACCAGTGTAACGGTAAGGACAGGGTATACACAGAACAGGAAAAGGAATATGCCCAGGAGTATCAGTGTTTCCGAGATGATAACGATGACCGGCATCAAAAAGCCGGAGGTAAACTGCCCAACCTCCGCGCTTACATTTTTAAAGAGGGTCGCGGAATGATTGGTCAGATGAAAGGCGTAAGATTTCTCAAGATATGACTGGAGTACGGCGCTGGTAAGCCGGACGTATACGTTACCGACGAATTGTTGTTGTTTATAGGTCATGAATATCGTATAGGCGCAGCGTAGCGTAAAAACAAGGACGGTGACAATGACGAGAAGAATAAGGAACTGCGTGGCGCTTGCCGCTTTCGAAAAAAGAAATATATCGCGCAGTAATCCCGGCGACGTCAGTTTGCCGGGATCGGCGAATAAGCTCATGATGGGAATGATCAATCCTATGCTGAGCGTTTCCGATACGGAAAGAAGGAGTGATCCGGCGGTCAGAAGGAAGATAGACCTCTTCTCTGCTGCCGTGCAAAGCGCGTACGCGTTCTTAAGGTTATTGGTTAACATTTGTTTTGATCCGCGTTGTTATCGCCTCCGTGATGCGCTGAAGCGAAAATCCGTCGTTACGGAACGATCCGTAGTGCTTGAGAAAATCGGTATTTTCGGTAGATTGCTCAGGAGAGCCTTTTTGTAAAACCGCCGTGATGGTATCCATGAAATCTTTTTCCTGCTCGCACACGATCGCTCTCTTTTGTAATCGCGCGTTTGCTTCAGGGGTAAGCCTGTAGTACGGGTTTCCGGTAAAGACCAGTATTTGGGCGTTTGTCGCAGCAGCCTGAACCAGAGTTGTTGTCGGCCAATCGATTATCAGCAGGTCGAATGCATGTAGTATGTCCTGTAGCGGTTTTGTTTCTCGTTTGAGTTTAGGCATATGTTTCGTTACCCACGCAAGCATGGGGTTAACTCCGAACAACGGGTAATAATGCGCTCCGGTAGGAGCGGCTTTATATGTTATTGTATATGTAGAAGCGAACGGTTCAAGTGTTTTGAGAATTTTGATCTCGCGAAGTACCATCATTGAATCCAGACACGGCTGACCGTTCGGATAATACGCAACGTTTCCCCGGTATGCCGAATTGGGGATGTAACAGACGCGTTTACGTTTTGTCTGTCCCCGGCATTTTTTGAGGATAGAATCGATCATAGGGGATCCTGTAGGAATGATCTCGCAGGAGCCCTTTTTGCGATGCTCGTACATGTCTTTAATGCCCGTTCCCCATGCCAGAAAATATCCGTTATGCCCGAATTCGCAATGCTCGGTCATCCGGTTATGCGCGAATCCGTACGCTCCGTGTTGTAGGATGAAGACGGGAGTATGTTTTGTATCGAAGTAGTGGATCGGGATCGCTGATATTGCGTCGGAAGCGCCTGCAGGGTGAATGTACGCAGAAAAATCATGCGTCTTGTCCGCGCATGCGAGGGTTTGAGCGGCATCCCAGATATACGCAAGGTAATGTTCGGCGTAGGCATTGATCCTTTGGCTCAGGATCGTATCGATTGTGGCATCCTTCGTTATGGGAATTTCGGCAGCGAAACCACGGAAGTCTGTTTTTGGAAAGGGTATGCAATTCTTTGAGATATTGATCTTTCGGAAGTTGTCCAGCGAAATGATTTCTCCTGAGCTTTTGAAATAGTAGAATCGAAAGGCATGGGAAAGTTCGCGCCGCAAGGATTCGGTCTCATAATCAAGGCTGCCTAAAAGCACTGATCTCTTCTCTTTGGTTGTTGATTTTGCGGAAAGCAATTTTGTTTCCCGCTGTATGCGTTTACACAATGAGGCGCATCGCTGCGCGATCGTTTGCGGAGGGTTCCGGGTAAAAGGGGCTTTTCCCCAGGTTGAAACCTGAATAGGGGAGCGTTCGGCTATTTTTTTCGCAATAAGTCCGTAGATGGATTCATCGCGGTAGAAAAAAAGGTGATGATCTCTGATCTGCGAAGGTATTGCAGGGGGCGGGGCTCCGATCGAAAGAGGCTTTTCAGCGTCACATAATCTTTGGACCAGGATTTTTTTGATGCGTATTGCATCAAGGAGTATTTTGATCCGATAAAAGTTCCAGGAAAACGGTTTAAAATCATGCATTTTTAGCGCAGGGCTCAGGCGGGCAAGCTCGTTTTCAAGCGCGTCTATCCACTGCTTTGTAATTTCGAAATTCTCATCGCCCAGGCGTTTGAATTCATCCGCGGAAAGAACATCTTCGTCGGTAATGAATGGGACGTTCTTCTCGTGCAGAAGAACGCTTGCTTCGGCGCTGACCGAGACATAACGGGTATCGTGCGCAGGGAACTTTTCTTGCGCGTGTTTATAATCCGATGCGTATTCGATTATCGCGATGTGTTTTGCCATTTTAGAGCCTATGCAGGTTATCCCAGACTTTTTTAAATGCCCGGTCGATCTCATCCATGTCCTTCACCGTAAGCGGCGGACGGATGACTTCGGTAGAAAAGCTCTGTTTCATCGCTTCCGTAACATTGGTAAGGCCGGACATGGAGTAGTCTGTTTTACCTTTGTACCAGGGGCAGGCGAACGGGCAGCCTTTTTTCCCGAAAGCTATTTTCTTCTGATATACGGGGAAGAGATTTAAGGGGAGGTATCCGGCGTAAAAGTCCATTCCTTCGGCGTTAAGGGCTTGGACGATCCGTTCTGCGGGAACGCGTATTTTGTTTGAATCCAACCTAAGCAGAAAACGGTAAAAACTGTGTCCGCATCCTTTTTGTATGGTTGGGAGTATAAGCCCGTCATAAACGCGTAATTTCTCGAGCATATAGTCGACAAGTTTTCGACGCTCGCCAAGAAGTTTTTTTAGTTTCTTTAATTGTTCTCTGGCGATAGCCGCTTCGATCTCATTCATCCGGTAATTCCAGCCTACCATATTGACTAATGTATTCACCTTCATGCCTGTTGCGATTACCGCTTCCGCATGGTTGCGGATTAGCTGAAGCCGTTTGGCGTACTCCGGTTGATCGGTGGTTACGACCCCTCCTTCGCCTGTTTGGATTATTTTGTGGCAATTGAGGCTTGCGACACCCATATGGCCGATGGTGCCGGTATATTTTCCTTTATAGGTTATGCCGGGAGATTGGGCGGCGTCTTCGATCACCACGAGATTATGCTTACGCGCGATGGACATGATCGTATCCATCTGCGCGGGGTGACCGTATATATGCACCGGCATGATCGCTTTTGTTCGTGAAGTGATCTTCTTTTTCAACGAGGCTGGCGACATGCAGTACGTTTGAGGGTCGATGTCGCAAAAAACCGGGATCGCGTTATTGACGAGGATTGCGGTGGCAGTTGCAGTCATGGTCCAGGGGGTGGTGATGACTTCATCTCCGGGGCCGATACCTGCGGCGCCGACGCAAGCCATGAGTGCCGATGTTGCCGAGTTAAAACTCACGGCGAATCGCGCTTTGAAATATGCCGCCCACTCTTTTTCAAGAGCCTTCACTTCGCTGCCTCCCAGGAACCACTCATTATGGGAGCCTTCAAAATCCGAAAGGATCCCTTTGTTAAGCACGCGCACAACAGCCTGTTTCTCTTTCTTGTCTGTCGTGATGTGCGGCGGATATTTCTTTGTCCTGACCGGTTTACCGCCGAAAAGCGCTAAGGATGTTTGTTGAGCCATATTATGTTCTCTTTCGTATGAATTTTGCTGGTGAACCAGCCCAAATCTCGTAGGATGGGATGTCGTTGGTTACGACCGATCCTGCTCCGATCACTGAGCCGTCCCCTATGGTTACGCCGCTTAATACCCGGACACCAGAACCAAGCCAGCAATCACTGCCGATTGTGAGTCCTTTGATATCAGCGCGTTGATTCATGATAAGATCATCTTTTGAAAACGAGTGATTGTGGTCGATCAGCTGGCAGTGGGGCCCTATTTGCGTGTAGTCACCGATCATGAGCGTTCCTTTTGCCGCAATAATGCTATACCGGCCTATGCCGACATGGCTGCCGATGATCATATGAGGCTTTGGTTTGGTCAACTGAATGAACACATAGCTGTCAAGAATGACCCTGTCCCCCATTTCAAGAATGGCGTTTTCCGTTAATCGAATCTCAACGTGGGGTTTTACAATGCATAATTTTCCGTGTTTGATTTTTTTGTTTTTGAGCGCAAGAAATGTGCGCATTCGGTCAGTGAGGCTTAGATGCGTTGAACTGGCCGGGTCTTTCCATTGATATCGCGATACGGTTGGTTTATGGGTCATTGGTTCCCTCGCTTAAGTAATGATGTGATCTGATGCATGCAATGCGATACGGCATGGTGAGGCACGATCCACTTTTTCTGCCGGAGCAGATATTGTTTTTTGAAAAACGGGTTTTCTATAAGTTTTGAGATAAGTCTTTTGGCTTGCGCATGAGACCTTACAAAAGGGATCGCGCCTGTTCTCGTTGCGATGAGCTGGCTGGGGATCTGTGCATTGAGCTGCAGGGAGACGGTGACTTTTCCGACGAGCAGTGACTCGACAAGCATAACGGAGGATATTCCGATAACTAAGTCCGATATAACTATTGTTTCTCTCGGTGAGCAATTGGTATCGATGATCACTTTTTGGATCCCCGGCCATCGTTTCAGGTATGGCAGGAAGTCCCTTCTTTTGTTTTGAGGATGCAGTTTAATGCAGAGACAGATCTTTTTTTTCTTTTGCAGGGCAAGTTTCTCAAGGTATTGTCCGAGAAAATCGAGCGTTGAGAATTCGTCGTATCCAAGGCGTCCTTTGAAATGTTTTTTCAATGATTCCGAAACAAACGTAACGATCAGTTCATGCGCGGGTATTCTAAGGCGATCGATAATGCGTTTTTTGAGTTTTTGAGCGTGGCGGTGTTCGTGACGCACCAGATCGAGCGCCGGTTGTCCGGTCACCTTGATCTTCGTACAGCAAAATCCTTCCGCAACCATATCTTTTTGAGCGAGAGCATCCATCACGAAGATCGCATCCGGGATATATCCCAATCGTTTTGTGCCTTTTGGCCCGCTAAAGCGGGAGGCGTAATTTTGCCATTGGTCGAGTATTGCTACCGCAGGGACATTGTTTTTTTTGCCCCATTCCCAAAGGTATCGCTCGGTCATGTCCAGCTCAGGAAGGCTTGCGCATGAAGTGACAATGCAGTCGGGGAGTTTTTTGCCGAATTTTTGCATGATCGCTTCAGAAGAAAATTTTTGGAGCGGGATACTGGTAAGCCCTTTCTTAAGGAATATGTTCGTGCCGTAGTCTTTTGAAAAAAGCAAAACGCGCCATTTTCTAGCGCGCATGGATTTTACGATCGGAGCAATGACTGCCGCTCCTCCTGCTTCGCGGGCAAAGGCTAATATCCTGGGTTTGGTATGCGTTCGTTTATGCATTTTTGACAAAGTGAAAGATTGTGTATCGGGGGTGTTTGTCTGAGTCATAGAGACGATCCCGTGATACGAGGGATATTTTTCCCGATAACAGCTTTTCATAGGGATGAGTGTATCCGTTTCTCCAGTTTATAAGTTCGATCTTTTTTCTTAATTTCATCGGTGCCGCGTCGATCTCGACAAGAATAAGATTCTTACTGCTTACCCGAATGAGCTCCGTAAGGGCTTTTTCGATCATCGTTGGTTCAAGGTGCGTTAGACAAACGATCGTGTATACGGTCTCAATGCTCCCTGTTTTAAACGGCAGCGACACGGCGTTTGCGTTGCAAAGGTGAACGCAGCGGTCAAACGCTGTTGTTTTTTTCGCCAACGCAAGGTTCTTAAAGCCCAGGTCCATACCAATACAGGTGTGCGGCGATACTTTGGCAGCGAGAGTATGAAGACGCGTTCCGATATAACAGCCTACCTCAAGGTAGGTGGCGGATCTTAATGTAGCGATCTTTTTTAAAATGACTTCATCGAATGTTGTGTAATAGGTATCCGTATGCATGGAAGCTTGCCCGGCAAAGTCTGCGGCAGCGCGTTGTTCCCAGAGCTCCCTCTGCTGCCGACAGGCAAAACATTTTTTTCCGAACACCTGTAGGAAAAAGAGGTTGAGGGGTGTCAGGATAATAAGGCGAAAGATATCAGTCAGCCTGTTACGCAAGGACAATCCTTTTTCCTTTCTGTTGCGCGGAACGTTTGAGGGCTTCCACGACAATGAGATCAAAGAGCCCTTCCTGCGCCGAGTGCATGTTAGGGTAACTACCGTTTAGTTCGTGCGCAATGGTATCTGCTGCGAGTTCCATCGCGGAATGGAGGTGCGTGCGCATAGTTTGTTCGGGCACGAGTTCTTTAAACCCGGCGTAGGCGCGGTATGCATGGGGTTTGGATATCCTCATGGTATTTCCGTTATCGGTAAGCGTAATCCTTCCGCGCGATCCGATGAGATCAAGTTCAAAAATGCTGTATTCGTATTCTTTTGCGTCGCATCCTTTGATGAAGGCGGTAGCATTGTTGCGAAAACCCAGGCATCCGTTCAGGGAGGGATCATTACCGTAGCTTCCCTGTTTGTAGGGAGGAATGGCTTCGGCCCAAACAACATCACCGCAGAGAAAACGCAGGGTATTGATGAGGGTACAGCCGATATGGGTTATGCCTTTTACATAGTAGCCGTTAACATGCAGGATATCGCCGATCGTTTTTGTACGGATCAGGTCTCTGATTTTTATATGGCACGGTTCCCAGCGGCGCTGGTTTGAAAGCAGTATACCGATCTTTGCCGCTTTTGCTTTTGCGATTATCCGACGGGCATCATGAGCGGTAAGAGCCAGTGGTTTTTCGGCCCAGATTATACGCGCCGCTTTCTTTTTAAGGATCGCTGAGATAATCGTTGCATGTGCGTTGTCGGGAGCGCACACACTGATAACGTCGTATTTTCTGTTTAATAAAGCAGCAAGCGTTTGAGCTTGAAAGGGTACGTTCCAATGTTTAGAGAATCGCTTAAGACGCTGTGTGTCGGGATCGTATGCGGCCGCTAAGGAGAATTTTCCGTATGCTTGATATGCCCCTGCATGCGTAAAAATACCTTTTTGGCGTTTTCGTTCATCGTATCCTCCGGCGATATCGCCGCAGCCGATAAAAGCAACTTCCCAAGATTTGTTTTTCATACGATTGTAAGGATACGGGTTACGATCCGTTCCACTCCTTTTCCATCGACAAGTTTCTTTCCTGTTCTTGACTGTGATCTGCGTATCGAATAATCGCGCATCGTTTTTATATGCGACGACAATTTCTTTTCCGATACTTTTCTATGAAAGGGGATTCCCAGGCAAACGCCGAGCTTTTGCATGCGCAACACGGTTTCTTCTTCGAACGGTTCGCTTGCTATGGAGATCGACGGAGTGCCGGTGCAGGCTAATTCAAAAAGAGTGTTCCCTCCTGCGCAAATCGCCAGATCCGCCCATTGCATCCAGCGCAGCATGGCCTTTTGGGGAATACTATTGAGAAGCCGTGTGTTTTTTGCGGCACCGAGCAGTGTTTGTATGTGCCGGGGCGAATGTTTTGAGGCAGGCCCTCGTATGACGGTTAAGGCGCATTCTTTTGCCCATGAATGCCCTAGTATACGGATCACGTGCGGCGTAAATCCATACGTGTCACTGCCTCCCATAGTGACCAGAATGTTCTTGATGACAGGTCTTATGGCTTTTCGTGCGCTATGGTGTTTTTGAAATATCCGATCAAGCGGGATATAGGATGGGTGGCAGACAGCGCCGCGCACATAATACAAGGGGTTGATCCTTAAGTCGGCTATTTTTTGCGCAGCCTTGCCGGCATCGTCTATGGTGATGAGTTTAGCGCAGCGGTTTTTAATGAAACGCAGCAAGGGGGTTTGAGTAGTGAGTTGATTGACAATACAGGCGTCATAGCGCTCATTGCCCCATGTACGAGGTTCGTTACCGCCTCGGACCACGCGCAAAGGAAATGCGTGCGCGCTGATTATCCGTTTTGCCGCACGGTCGTTGTCGATAATAAAACTAACGGCGTGTTTGCGCCTGCGTAGTTCCGCGGCTATTGCCAGGGATCCGTAAATATCTCCCATTCCCTGCGCATGGTTCCCTTTTGTCCTGATACAGATATGTTTTGTTTTAGGTTTCATGTGAAAACCTGCTTCTGAGGAAAGCGCTCAGGATCTTTTCTCCGTCCGATCTTTCCCATTCGTTTTTTCCCATCATTGCTTCGACAAGTCTGATCTGGCGGACCATTTCATGGAGCTCATCCGGTTCAAGCGAGAGCACATGATCGGTTCCCAGGTATCCTTTTTTTGATTTGAACCGTTTGATGGGGGTGGTTCGGTTCAGCGTGATATGTTTTTCGATAACCTCGGCACCGGCCGCAGTCGCCACAACGCAGGCAAACAGGCCGTCTGTGTGGTCTGAATAACCGATCCCGTGCATGGGGTAGCGCTGTGCAAGTATTTTCATCATGTTCAGTCGCGTATCCTTGAGTGCCAGTGCTTGTAATCCCCGTTTTTGCAGGAGCGGGCCTGTCGGATATTCAGAGATGCAATGCAAAACGTACAGATTCTTGACAGTGTGCAGGCGCGCGACCGCGTTATCTACTTCTTTAAGCGAAGCCATTCCGGTTGACAAAAAAACGCGTTTAAAGTTCTTATTAATGTAATCAAGGAGATCATTATCCGTTATGGTACTGCTGGCGATCTTGATGTCGGTAAGGCCTGCATTTTTCAACCAGCGGGCGGTCTTTACATTTTCCGGCGTAAAAAGTATCCCGATGCCGGTTTTTTGGGCGTATTTCTTCAGCGTGCCGATCATACGCGGGGTGAGGGCTATTTTCTTGAACCATTCTTTTTCCGGGTCCTGATCGGAGATATTCTCAAAATCGAGCGTCTGGAATTTAGCAAAATCGCAGCCGGATGATTTGGCTACTCGAATAAGTTTTTGAGCTTGCGGCATACTGCCATTGAAGCACTCACCGATTTCGGCAATAATGATTGTTTTCATGGCTCTCTCCGGTTTTTCATAGAAAAATTTCCTGCATTACGGGTACACCGTTGCCCCGTATAATATCGAGGCTTTTGTCCCCATGGTTGAATAAAAGGTCGATGGCAGACATGCAGGGTAAAAAAGGTTTATGCATTTGCGTGTAAACCGGATGATGGAATTCCTGAAAGTCAACCCGGATGGAATTGTTTGAAAAGTCATTCAGGTTCAGATACTCTTTTCCCGATATTCCCGAAAGGTACTCTTGAGCGCGCAGTTTTTTGCATATCTGAAGTATGAGATCGCTGCCTGAGCCGTCTATGTCGAGTGATGATGCCGGTATGATCGAGCTGGTGATGCCAAGTATCTGGCAGATGGCACGAATCAGCGCACTGTTAAGTTCGGACAAACTCTTGGTTTTAGTTTCAATGACCTTTTTGAACGATACTGCGTATGCATCAAAAAAAGGCGCCTTGGCATAGGCATGCCAGATGGCCTGC
>CAZJJL010000032.1:0-12778 GCA_964546325.1 uncultured Planctomycetales bacterium
AATAAAAATCCTTAATAAAGAATAACAGTGAAAGAAATTCTTGTAAAATTATTTTTGTTAATTTTAGGTTCATCCTTGGGTAACTTCAAATGGAAATTATCCTTTAAAAAACTCATATAATTCTGATGATTAATTTGAGTTGAATTAGAATTCGACATGTCTATAATCATTTGAAATAACTGTCCATAAGTTTACTAAATTATAATGTAAGTTATGTCAAGAAAAAATTTTATTTCTTCACCGTTCGTTCAATGAACGGTTTCAATAGCCCGGCAACAAAAAGCGCCGTTACATAGGGATCGCATCGGGGGATATATTTGAACATAACGAACGATACGACAGCGGCAACGGCGCCAAAGGCCATTCCGCGCCGGGTGCCTTCCGGGCTTGTTTTTGGCTCGATCAACATGACAAAAACAAAGAACCAGCTTAGAACTCCAACTGTGTTTATTTTATAGAATCCGAACAGGAGCAGAAAAACACCGAGAAAACTCAATACGATAGCCCCCCGCCTGTACACAAAAACAATATACAGCCCCGCGATGATCACCAGGAACTTATTCGACTCGATCCCCCACGTCAAGGCCACCCCCGAGAGCGTCGCGATAAAAAGCGCAAAATTAGCGGGATTAAAAATATGCTTGTTATTAAACCGAATGGTATATTTTGAAATGATCGCCAGACAGGAAAAGATCGCCAAAACAAAGAACGGCTGGTGGTATTCGATAATTCCCGCAACGATCAAACCGGTTACGAGAGCGCTCGTTGAAAAAACCCCTTTCTTGCTGATAAGTTTTGTAACGACATATTCGGCAATAAAGGCAAGTGCCGCGCCCGCAACCATCCATCCGGCAAAACGGATATGCTCCCGTGAAGCCGCAATAACCGTAAGAATACCTATAAAAACAATAAGCGTTGTATTCTTATTCTTCAACGCCTGAGTGCTCTTTAAAAAACTATTCGTATTCATAGTCGCTTTCGGAAAAAACGCATTGAGAGTGAATTAAGCACCACGCTGATCGAACTCAACGCCATCGCGCTGCCGGCGATAACCGGGCTTAACAAATGCCCCGTAATGGAATACAACAGACCCGCGGCAGCGGGTATGCTGATACCATTATACACGAATGCCCAAAAAAGGTTTTGTTTAATTTTACGCATAGTAAAAGCGGACAATTGAATGGAAAAAACGACATCGCGGATATCGTCTTTAATAAGGATAATATCCCCTGTCTCTATCGCCACATCGGTCCCCGTGCCGATAGCGATCCCTATATCCGCCTGCGCTAACGCAGGAGCGTCATTGATACCATCTCCTACCATAGCAACGGTTTTTCCCTTTTCCTGCAATTTTTTGATCTCTAAAGCTTTATCCTGCGGAAGAACTTCGGCAAGGACCGCGTCAATACCGACTTCCCCGGCGATGGCTTGCGCCGTAACCAAATTATCTCCGGTTATCAAAAAAACCTCTTTGCCCATAGTTCGTAACGCGCCGATTGTTTCGTGGGCAAAATCCTTTAACGTATCGGCAACGGCGATAATACCGTAGACTTCTTGACGATATCCAACGATCATCACGGTTTTTCCCTGGGCCTCAAGTTCGATGAATCGCGGCTGGCAACCGACAACATCGATTTTCATATCTTCAAAAAGCCTGCGGTTGCCCAAAAGGATCTTATCCATTTTATATCGGGCAACAACCCCCTTGCCGGTTATCGAATTAAAAAGGTCGGGGTCAGGGATATCCAAATTCTTCTCAAGGGCCGCTTGCATGATCGCTTCCGCTAAACGATGTTCAGACCGTTTTTCAGCAATAGCGGCGATACGAAGGACATCGCTTTCATGCTCGGCGGCAATGGCGATCACATCGGTTACCCGGGGTTTACCGCTCGTTAAGGTGCCGGTCTTATCAAAGACAATCGCATCAAGCTTACGTGCCGTCTGTAAACTCGCAGCATTCTTTATGATAATGCCGTTTTCTGCAGCTACGCCCGTGCCGACCATTACCGCCGTAGGAGTTGCCAACCCCAGGGAACACGGACAGGCAATGATCAAAACAGTGATGAACGCGGTTATCGCAAACAACACGCCTTTCCCGGCCAAAAGCCAGCCGCCAAAAGAACAAAGTGCTATAAGCAATACTACCGGCACAAAATAGGCGGCAACCGTATCGGCAACCTGCTGCACCGGCGCTTTAGACTCCTGCGCTTCTTCAATAAGGCGGATAATATGCGCAAGCATCGTCTCATGCCCTACCTTCGTGGCGCGGAACATAAATGAGCCGCCTTTATTGATAGTGCCGCCGACCACAATAGAACCGATACTCTTTTCAGCGGGGATACTTTCTCCGGTTATCATAGACTCATCAACGCTCGAGTATCCTTCGATAATCTCGCCGTCAACCGGAATGCGTTGGCCCGGCTTAACAATAACCACATCCCCGGCAAGAACCTCAATGACCGGCAATTCACGCTCAATACCATCGCGAACGACCCAGGCGGTCTTCGGCCGCAAACCCATTAACTTCTTGATCGCCTGCGATGTCCTGCGTTTAGTCAACGACTCCAAATATCTGCCCAGCAAAATAAAGCTTAAAAGAAACGCCGCAACTTCATAATAAACGTCATGACCGGCTGATTGCCTGCCGGCCCAAACACCGATACTGATCACGCAGCTATATGCATATGCGCTTCCTACCCCTAATGCCACAAGGGTATCCATTGAAGCGCGGCCAAGACGCACTACTGAAAGGAATCCCCTGCTGAAAAAACTAAGGCCGCAAAACAACACACCCGTTGCAAGGATCGCCTGAACAAGATGCCCCCATCCCTCTTCCGTCGGAATAAACATAAGCACTATGGATAGAACGATGGCGATGAGGAAGCGAACTCCTAAATCGCGGACTTCCCTGTTGCGAGCGCGGCTTTCCGAATCCATGGACTCTTCGGGAAGAAAAGCCCTAAACCCTGTTTTCTCGATAACAACCAACAGATCCTGCGCGCTCAACACATCCGGCTCAAACTCAATATAAGCCTTTTCGATCGCGATATTCACCCGCGCCTGCACAACCCCGGGCACTTTACGCAAAGCTTTTTCGATATTCAGCGCGCAAGAAGCGCAATGCATCCCGGTGATCGACAATGTTATTTTCTTCATCCTGAGGGGGTATCCGTCATAGGTTTATAACCGGAAACAGCGTTACTATACGCTTTTCCTTCGGTCCAAGGATTTAAAAACCGCTGTATGCGCACCGAATCTTTAACGCGTATTAAATCAATACGCTCGTCAAACCCCGCTTTGGAGACAATGCGGACTTTCGGCGCATAGATGTCCTCTTCATTCTCTTCTTCCACTACCGCAATCCGATTATCGTTCAACGCGACAATAGAGCCGATAGGCCAGACACCCATGATCTTAAAGAATCGATCTAAAAGCCCGGGCTCAAAGGTCGTCCCTTTTTCGGAAGCCATGACCTTATAAATGAAATCAGGCGCATAATCGGCCTTATATCCCCGGCGCTGAGAAAGCGCATCATAGACATCGCACAGCGTGACGATCATGGAAGCGGGATGCGGTTTTCGAGGGTGCGCAACGCGGGGATATCCGCTGCCGTTATATTTTATATGGTGCTCGAAAGAAACGACGACGGGTAGGATCCCCAAGCTATCCACATGACTCAGCAAAAGTTCCGCTCCCCTCACCGAATGACTCTTCATAAGCGTAAACTCAGACGGAGTAAGCTGCTCTTGTTTACGGATGATCTTTCGTGAAACGAAGATCTTACCGATATCATGGAATAACGCCGCTACCCCTAAATCAAGCACTTCATTGCGGGAAAATCCCAGTTTCGACGCAAAATGCATACAAAGGATAGAAACGTTCAACAAATGCACGGACGTTCCTTCGTCATACCGTTTCAACGTCGCTAACCGCATGAATTCCTGATGACGCATCGATAATCCTTCAATGATCGAAGCCAGACTGAATCGTAACGCCAGACCGTCGACAGATTGATTATCGATAATGGAAGAAACGGTTTGAGAGACATGCTCGGAGGCGTGCGCGAACATCTCGGTGTGATCGTGGTGCGCTCCCGCCGCGGAGGCAGGGCCGCCCGCTTTTAATTTACCTACATCAATATGCGAAATCCCTTTTTGCAGAAAATAATCCTGAATATCGACGGCGCATTCTTTTTTGGGCAAGGCGATAAAGGCGATGAAATGAGCGAGCTCTTCCCGCGTAACGCCCTGCATAAAAGTTATACGCTCGATGCCTCGCTCACGCAAATACCTGATCGCCGGCAAAAGCATTCTGCTTAAATCAAACAGTATCTCTTTCTCTACGGCGATCTCATCGCCGACAAAACCGATAACAAGCTCGGAACGCTGCTGAAGAAGAACCGTAAGACTTATAAACGTCTTCTCAAGGAACTTCATGAAACTGGGATGGCGCGTTTCATAGATCTTCGCGGTCTGCAAAGATGCCAAGAAATCCTTGAGAAAATCGGAAACGCTCTCTATGAAGTCCATAAAGCCGCTATCTCCCGTATGCGCCTCTTAAGACGAAAACTCCAGAACGGAGCACGTTTCGCGATCAAGAGCAAGTCCTCTTTGGCCGATTGCACGTTCAGCGCTACTACCAATTCGATATTTTCTAAAACCCGATCGTCCTGAAAACCCCAGGGATTAGGAATATGCAAGAGATCCCCCAGAACCTGGCGTAATCCGTCCGCATCCTGCGCGATAAGCATAAGCGCTTCTTTCCGTATCTGGCCGCGGCCAACGCGCACCACCTCCCGCAAAAAGCCCACATCTAGATCGTGGACATTCCTCATCGCCTTTAAAATCTCAAGCCGCACGAATTCGTTGGCCTGTCCATAAATATTCTGTAAAATAGTCAGCGACAGCGGCGGCGCTATCGCGGCGGCGGTTTCAATAAAATGAATGATAAAATCGACGTCCTGGGAATGTTCCAGGAGCCGGTCATACAGCGCGGGAACATCCTGAGGATGGGTGCGAAAAAAATAACTGATCGCGACAGAAGAAAGCGCCTTCTCTTCAAAAAACTTGCTCAAAAAATACGCTGCGGAAAACCGGCTGACATCGATCCTCTCAAGAATACAGCGTGTATGCGGCAAAACTGCCACCCACAAGAGCTGCTCAGCGCAATCACCAAGCGCTCTATTGATCTCCTGGAATGTTTCGGCACAAGCGCTCTTCTCTTTTTCCCGTTGCGTAAGCGCTGCGCATAATAATTGCACATACGTACTATCCTCCACAACAACGCTTTTTCGCATTTCTTCGGCAATGCGGCTTCCGATAAGCGACAGTATCGAACAATCATCCTCCTCCAAAACAAGGTTCAAAAGAAGGTACCGGTAATTGCCATCCAAAAGTTCGTGGTCAAAAGAAATTGCGCCGCCAAAAGTGATCTCTTGTAAAAATCGCAACAGAGTATCTCGATAAACCGTAGAGATATATTTCTCGGTCGAAGACGACAGGAGACCCTGAATATTATGGATAACGCGCGTATTGCCGCGCATTTTTTCCCGCAGATTTTTATTGGCGAAGAGCGTTTCGGCGACGGATTTCTGTTTATCTTCACCAGCCAGATGGCAAAAAAACCTGAAATTGAGCGCATTAACCTGATCCTTCAATAAGAACTCCTCGGATAAAAGCCTGGCATAATCCTCGACATCAACGTTTTCGAAAAGCCTGCAGATAGAGGCGTAATCGGATTCCTGTATAAAATCGCTGTGACGGGCCAAAAAATCGTACATATCTTTTACGCAACGGTCAAAATCGAATTTATTATGCTCTTTGAGATACGTAAAGAAGTCTTTAAAAACCTGATTGACTTCGTTATTCGAAGAAACGAGACGGTAATCAAACCCGGAAAGCTTTTGCCCAAACGTCGTAACGCATTCAGCAAGTTTTTCCGCGTCTTTATTCGCTAACGCTGCCTGTAAAATAAAGACCCACGCATCGCTTACTTCAACGCCGTTTTTATGCAAAAAGCCTGAATAATCGAGCGCTTGCACGGCAAAAGAAGGCGCTTGATCGGCTAAAAGAGCGCCTACTCCCTTCTGCTGCTCAAGGTCCCGTACCGGTAACGATATGACATTCAAAAAATGGTCAAGTTCCTCCAGACGGTACCCCTTGGAAATAGTGATCTTCTCTATCTTACGCACATGAAGATGCTGCGCAATGCCTTCATAGAGGGGATTTTTTTCCCATAGGCGGCCGTCAAAAACAATTTTTTCGGGAGCTATTTCGACGATAATCGGATTGTAAAATTCAAGAAGGGCATCAAGCTTTTCTTTAAAGGACTCGACAGTCTTATGAAAATAGGGATGGCCTCGAAAATAAGCGGCGTTATGAAACGCCATATGAAGAGCTCTAAAAAAATCTCCGATTGCTTCTTCTTTTCGGTCCATAGTATGCGGAAAATGAAAGGCTGTTTCTGCCAATTACGTTATACAATAAAACAGCGGCTTTGAATAGTTTTATTTGTTACGGGTTGTCAAAAACCCCCGGAACTTTTGTCATACATTCAGGACAGGCACCGTTACGTATCCTATTGTCCAACACGGAAAATACCTCCCGTTTGATCAAGGCGATACCGCAGTGTCTGCACAATGTTTCGTTGCGTTCCCGGACATTGCCGATATAAACAGAGGAAAGTCCTGCCTTACGGCCGCATACTGCGGCACGCATCAGCGTATCAACAGGCGTAAGAGGATACGCGTCAAAAGAAAAGTCGGGATGAAAACGGGAAATATGCCACGGGATGTCCTTATCAACGCCCGCGATGAATGCCGCGATCTCAGCGAGCTCTTCTTCGGAATCATTTTCTCCCGGGATAACCAGCGTCGTAATCTCGACCCAAATGCCCCGTTTCTTAAATCGTTCGATTGACTCGCACACAGGAGCAAGGCTTGCCTTGCATATACGGCGATACGAACTTTCTTTAAAGAACTTCAGATCTACATTAACCGCGTCAAGATACGGCCCCATGGAATCAAGACACTCCTGCGTCATGTAACCGTTGGTAACAAAAACATTCTTCAGCCCCTGTGCGTGCGCGCAAACCGCTACATCATAGGCAAATTCAAAAAAAATAGTCGGCTCGGTATAGGTATACGAAATACTCCGGCAGCCCGACATGACCGCTGCCTGCACAACCTGCCGGCTGTCGATATCGTCTCCCGGGATCACGCCGGAAGCAGCATTGCGCTGTGAAATCTCCCAATTCTGACAAAAGCCGCAACGAAAGTTACATCCAACAGTAGCTATAGAATAGCTTTTGGACCCCGGTAAAAAATGGTAGAGCGGTTTTTTCTCGATAGGATCCGCATGCCGGGCGATAAGTTTTCCGTACACCAGTGAATACAATATACCCGACCGGTTCTGACGCACGCCGCACAAACCATACGCCCCCTCCTGTATCAGGCACCGATGAGCGCATAAAAAACAACGGGTCGCTTTTCCGCTCTGCTTTTCATATAAGAGCGCTTCTTTCATAAAACCTCCCCGCTAAATCCGTTTGGCATGCACCAACGATTCCTCGGCGGCAGGGGCAATACACTGCGCAGCCTTAAGGCTCCCGGAAATGTGATACATGATAGGCACCTGAGGAACACCTCCCCGATCGCAATACCGGCTTACAATGCTGCAAGACAACCGCACCATCTCGTCATTCAAAAGCCCTCGCCCGAGCGCAGTCGGTCCCGCCATATCAACAGTCGGCGTAAAAAGATAGTCCCCCGGCATGACAAACCCGGGCAATGCTTCGGACTCGCATTGATCGCGGCCGACGATCAACTTTGTTTTTTCACTCAGACGAAAATGCCTGCCGATAGTAAGCAGTTTAACGTTATCAAGGGTGCATGCTTTATGACTGACAAGATCTCTGAAACGGCGGGCAAATTCCTTCTCTGTCAAAAGACACCCTCCTGCGGCATTAGGATATTGCGTTATCCCCCATGACTGCGCTAACGCGATCTGCGGTTTACGGCTCCTGCCGCTTATCGAAAGAAGCCTTTGACGGGAAACCCACCCTTTTTTTTCAGGAACGGTTTCATCCAGGAGTCCCGCTGAAAGCGGGCGGACAACAAGGCCCTCTAGCCCCGACTCACGCTCTATAATAGCCAGCGCGCGTCGATGTTGCGACATCGGCCGCTGCCCAAGCACCTCTCCCGTCACCACAAATGAAGCCTGATAGGTATCCAAAAGCGCGCGCGCCTTATGCAACATAAGGATCTTACAATCAATGCACGGATTAACGCAAGAGCCAAAGCCATGTTTAGGCTTACGCAACAAGGTGAAAAAATCATCGGTGATGTCAATCGTCTCCAAAGGAATACCGACGGAACGCGCAGCAAGAGCAGAAGGACTTTCCGTTTGAAGCAGTGTTTTTTTATGACACATGCCGAACGACGTTACGAAATTCAAACCATGCACGTCCACGCCGCAATCGCGGATAACGCGTGCCGCCAACATGCTGTCAAGGCCGCCGGAAATAAGCGCTAACGCCTTCATTTTTTTACCTGTACGAATATTGCCTGGGCAAGGTTCTTATCAACCGCGAACTGGCTATTGCCGATAGAAAAAACATAGGCGGGGAACCTTTGATACAACGATATCGCGACTCCCGGGATAACGCCGATACTCATCAACTGCTGCAGCTGTTTATTATCCTTTGTCCTCAAGAATTCCACCCGCCCTTTATCGCCGACGCGCAATTCCACAAGAGCAAGGACCATCGTTTCCAAACGTTTTTCTTTTTTTTCACCGCGCGCAGAAACCATTGAAACTCCTATAAAATAATGTTAAACGTTGTCAGTATCGTATGCACCGCAAACCCTACCCCGAACGAAAAAAAGAGGACGAAGAACGATATCGCAACCCCCATGCGCATGCCGCGTTCCTTAATATTCATAATAAGCTGCGCAATGCACGGAAGAAACAACGTCAACGTGATGCAGGCAACAACAAGCTGATTACCGGATATGCCGCCGGCATTCTTGAGATCGTATAACCCGGCTGCGCCGTAATCCCTCCTGAAGAACCCGAATAAAAATGAAACCGCCGCTTCAGAAGGCAACCCGATCAATTTCACCGGATACGCCATCAGCGCAACGAGAAAATCGAAAAGTTTCGTTATCTGTCCGATCCAAATGACGATACTTGCCATGATAAAAAGAGGCAGGACCTCCATAAAATACCATTGCAGACGGACCCATGTCTTGCGCAAAACATTGCCCAAATGCGGCAAACGCAAAGGAGGAATCTCCATATAGAATGTCGGCAATTCTCCCGGCATGATTTTGCTTGCCAAAAACCCTACGAACAAGAATACCCCGATAATAACTCCGAGCCAAACAAAAAGTCCGATGCTATGCCCTTCAAGAAGAGCCATAATGACCCCCATTTGTGCAGAACACGGGATCGCCAACGCCAATAACAACGTCGCAATGATGCGCTCTCTCTTCGTAGGAAGCGTTCGAGTCACCATCGTTGCCATCGTGCTACAACCAAGCCCCAACACTAACGGGATAACGGCACGGCCCGAAAGGCCGATGCGCTTAAACAGTTGATCGACAAGCATTGCAAGCCGCGGCAAATAACCCGTATCTTCAATGATCGCAAACGCTAAAAAGAACGTCGCGACGATCGGCAAAATTATGGCGCAGGCATACCGTAAAGCCATGGTAAAGATCCCGTATTCACCCACAAAAAGACTCTGAAGTATTTCAAACGGAATAACGCGCCTGACAACTTCGGTTAAAAACGGGCTTACCGCGTGATCGAATACTTTACTCTCCAGAAAATCAACCAGAACCCCTGCGCCGAAGGTCCCGACAAACTTATATAAACCGTAATATAATACGAACAACAGGATCGGCGCTCCCGTATAAGGATTCATGAGCACCCGATGAAGCATTGCCCCCAAACCAAAAACGCGCGAGGGTTTCTGCCGAACCACTGCTTCGGCTATACGACTTGCCTCTTTCTGCCGGCAAACGCTGATGATATAACTCAGCGGCTCGGTATAATGTTTTTTCGCCTCCTGCACGATCGTTTCAAGGGATGGCCACCGCGCCCCTTCCTCTTTTCTGACCAACGCGGTCATTTCTTCATCTTCCTGCAGCAAAAGCAATGCAACGGCACGCGTGGCAGCTCCGTAATTGCCCTGCAGCAATGCGGCGATCCGCGAGCAATAGATCTCCAGCGGATCTTCATACCCTATATGCTTAGGAAACGCTTCTAACATAACGCTCTATTTCACCCCGTAAAATATCGATACCTTTCCCCGTCGTCGAAACCGTTTCCACTACGGGGATATTGAGCATTTTGGAAAGCTGCTGCCGGTCGATCGATATGCCGGCTCTCTGCGCCTCATCGCTCATATTCAACACCGCAATAACCGGTAGTCCCGCCTCAATAAGCTGCAACGTAACCGCAAGCATGCGCTCAAGATTACGGGAATCGATCACATGCAAAACAACTGCCGGATGTTCGCTC
Source organism: uncultured Planctomycetales bacterium (assembly GCA_964546325.1). Classification (GTDB taxonomy): domain Bacteria; phylum Omnitrophota; class Gorgyraeia; order Gygaellales; family Profunditerraquicolaceae; genus DAONEO01. The sequence goes on from CAZJJL010000032.1 coordinate 10,527, forward strand.
AACATAATGGACCGGGCCACCCGCTCTTCTTCCGATAAAGGGACCAATGAATACATACCCGGAGTATCAACCACCGTAAACGTCTCTCCTCCGATATGCACCTGGGCGCGCGTAACATCAACGGTAGTTCCCGGATAATTTGAAACCGTCGCAGAATACAAGCCGGTCAACTGGTTAAAAAGCGATGATTTCCCGACATTCGGAGACCCCACAAGCACTATCGTGCGCATAGTTCTGTACCTTTGCGTTGAGGCATAACAAGTGCCCGTAAAACGCACCACTTATTACGAAATCCTTCCAATCGAAAAAGACACATACAATAATGCAAAAAAACCGCACATACCCCCCGCACCGGGGCACCAAAAATAACTCCGCATCCCTTATTATTTGCCAGAGGGATAATATAGCCCAGATCAAGGGGCCTATACTCCCGTAAAGGGCGGTTGCGTATACATCGCATAATATTCTCCGCGGCAACAGTGCCTTCAAAAAGCGCGTATTGCACTGCCATGCGTAAGGCGGCATTGCCGTGCGTAAACAAACTCGCATCTCCGACGCAAAAAATGCGCTCGTCCAAACGTAACTGCGCTCCTACCTTTAAGCGGCCTTGCGTATTCTTTTCCGCGGGATAGTGCTGAATAAAATCAGCGGTACGCACCCCCGCCGCCCAAACAAGCAACGGTCTTGCAAGAAGCCTATTCCCCGAAAGAACGATTTCGTTTTCACGTATCTCTTCGATCATGGTTGCGGTATGTATTTCAACGCCCAGTTTCTGTAAATGCGCTACGCAATAAGCCTTCATCCATTCCGGCAAAGGCCCTAAAATAGACTGCTGCCTCTCCACAACAATAACGCGACGGTCAAGGTTATGCTTTTTAAAATAGACCGCTGCGTTAGAGGCGATTTCAACGCCGGTATACCCTGCCCCGGCTATGACTACCGTATCAAATGCACCCTTACGAACGGCTTGCGCCAAACGCATGGCATCATCAGCATTATCCAGACAAAAAGCGCGCCGCTGCGCCTGAAGATTTCCGTAGAAATTCGTTTGAGAACCGCTTGCAATAACAAGATAGTCGTACGCATGGCTCCCTTGGCCCGTCAAAACAACGCGCTTCTCAGGATCAATGCGAACAACTTCTTCCTGGCAAAACCGCGTGCCTGTCCGCGTGCATATCCGTCTGATATCTTCGGTCAGGCATTGCCACGGCAATTCTCTACCGATCACATCAGGTAACAAAGGCAAAAAATGCATCCGATCGCTCTTATCAATAAGAGTGACCTGAATATCTCTATGATGCCGCGCAAGAGCGCGCATAACAGCCGTTCCGGCGAACCCGGCGCCGATGATCACCACATTCTGCATGAATGTATTGTAACACAAAATCGATATTCCTTCCATCGCGCTTATAAAGGAGGTCCCCGCATCATACCGCATAACGCTACCTATAGTCCATGGTCGATAGCCTATAGTCTATGGTTACGCTTAAATTTGGGATCTCACATCATTGCACATGATTAAAAGCAAAATAATTACGTTTTTTGTTTGAATTTTTAGCCATTGACCATAGATTATCGACTGCGTATCCCCAGACAACAGGCGCCATTATCTCTTTAAAGTCAGGATGTTTCGTCTCAGCGTCACACTAAACCGCTTGACTTACGGCAACGCGGTATTAAAATGAGATTAACAAGGAGGCATTATGGAAAAATCTACCTGTGGCGACTGGTGCGACCGAGGACTTCTTTTGATGCGTATCGGCTTAGGTATTATGTTTATCATACATGGATACCCTAAAATAAGCGGTGGCGTTGCCATATGGGAGCGCGTTGGACAGGCAATGGGAACGGTTGGTATATCATTTTTCCCTGCTTTCTGGGGACTGGCCGCAGCACTCAGCGAATTCGTAGGAGGCTTCCTTCTTATCCTCGGGCTTTTTTTCCGTCCTGCCTGCGGATTCCTCGCTTTTACCATGGCAATCGCGACAATCATGCTTGTCTCTCATAAAGCAGGGTTTACCACGGCATCTCATCCCGGAGAGTTACTCATCGTATTCCTCGGCCTTTTATGCATCGGCCCGGGAAAATACCGACTTTCATTACCGTTCGGTAAAAGCTGCGGCTGTAAACAATAAATGCCGCGGGGCACCGCCTGGTTACAATTACTTCGCGCGCCTTTTTTTACTGCGTCCCTCATCCCCATGCTTGTTGGCGCTGCTCTTGCCCTTACCTGCCGCAATCCGGTTGCCTGG
>CAZJJL010000033.1:0-3236 GCA_964546325.1 uncultured Planctomycetales bacterium
CGCTTATTGAGGGCCTTAACCCTCAGCAGGCGGAAGCCAAGCGTAATCGCGCCCGAACGAAGATCATTGCCAAGTTCCTGTCTGGTCTCCGCGGTCGCAGCCGGATACGCCTGCGCAGCCATGTGCGGTTGAGCGCAATCTGACGTCTCAACGGTAGCGCAACCGGCAAGCGCGCCACTACAAGCCAACATCAAAACAGGAAGTATCGTTTTCACGTATTCTCCTCCTTATTGGGGGTATCCATTTCCATACCCTTAGCGATTAAAAACCCTCGTGCCCGCTCGGCAAGCTTATAGCGAGAAACTATCTCCCAGAATGCAGACGAATGATCCGGCACCACTAAATGCGCCATTTCGTGCATAACCACATAATCACGCACCCAATCAGGCATCTGAGCGATAGCGTGCGATATCCGGATGGAAGCATCCTCAATATAACAACAGCCGAACTTCCTGTCCTGGTTCGTCACATATTGGATCGAATTGATCCGCAAGGCGCCGTCAAAATATTTTTTATTGAGCCGTTGCGCAACTTCATGAAGCGGCTTGTTCTGATTCAACTGTTTCCGTAAAAGGGTCCTGTTAAACCGCTCCTTGAACGAGAACACCAATCTATTCAAATGATCTTCGGATATCGAAAACGGCACCGCAACATGCAAACACGTGCCTTTAAGTTTTGCGCCGGCTGTCCTGCGCCGTCTTTTACTACGGACAATCCGCACATCCGTTACGCGATAATCTTCCAAACGTATACCGTTATCCATCGATCTTGATTAATTCGTATTGTGCCGATCCAAGCCCGATCTTTTGGGCATGCTTTATCTGTTTTAATCCGTCGCGCTGCGGATGAGCCTCGTTAAAAACATCTTTTCCTGCCGCGGCAACAACCGTTTCGTAGGTTGCCATATCGAGGCTGACCGGATCAAGCGATACAAAAATACCCACATCCGGAGTTATGCGGGGATCATCCTGCGCCAGGCAATCACATTCTTTGGTGATCTTTGTCGCAAAATTTATAAACGCGGATGTGTTTTTCTTATCCTTTAAAACCGCCCACGCATACTCGATCATCTTCTCCTGGATCACGCTGGCACCCGTTTCCCAGGGCACATCAATAGCCCTGACAGGGCAAACGGCAATACAGGTAGCACAACCGATACATTTTTCTTTATCGATACGCGCTTTTTTATCGACCATGCATATTGCCTGCACCGGACATACCGTAAGGCAGGTTGCGCACCCGATGCAACTCTTTTCCCAAATAATAGGCGAAACATCGCAATGTTGCGCTAACTTTCCTTTACGGCTTGCGCATCCCATCCCGATATTCTTAAGCGCTCCGCCGAATCCGGTCATAATGTGGCCCTTAAAATGCGCGATACCGACAATCGAAGATACGCCGGCAAAAAAAGGTTCTACAAACGCCTCTTTAATATACTGTTGGTCGATACGTATACTTTCAGTTGCCTGTCCTTCCGGTGAGCCTGCGATAAACACCTCTGCCCCGGTGGCCTCCCGGGTGAAGCCATGCTCATGAGCAAGCTTTGTGTGTTCAACAGGATCCGTGCGCCTGCCTTTATACAGCGTGTTGGTATCGGTCAGCACCGGATGCACTCCTTTGGCAATGATGCGCGTTACAACCTCCCGCACATATTGCGGCTTAACAAAACCGGTATTGCCTTCCTCACCGAAATGCAGTTTCAAAGCAGCTGTTTTCCCCACAACCGCGTCCAGAATCTTGCTTGCATCAAGAAGTTTCGAGAATTTTTTCTGCACAACTTCAATAGGATCTTTTTCCGACACCGCTATATAATAAACCTTACTTTTCATATGATACCTCCTAGAACCAACGCAGATATCGTCTTGGCGTCAACGATCAAACGGCCTTTCAAAAGTTTGCGTATCTGAGCGCGCGTTACGATACAGGTTTCGATGATCTCGTCGTCTTCAACGAGCGCGCCGCGCTGTAAAAGGCCGCCAGCCATATACAGATGTATCTTTTCCGTCGTATATCCGGGAGCGGGATAGATCGCGCCGATCTTTTTCATGGTGCGCGCCTGATATCCGGTTTCCTCCAGAAGCTCACGGTGAGCGCACGCAGCGGGATCTTCCCCCTGATTCAACGTCCCCGCGCAGAGTTCGTATAAATACGTATCTATCGCAGCACGGTATTGCCGTATCAACACGACCCTGCCGTCCCGAAAAACAGGCAAAACTAAAACAGCACCGGGATGTTCAATAACCTCGAATGTTTTTACCCGTCCATTCGGCAACCTGCGCTTTTGCCGCAGCAGGCGCAATAACGCACCGTCATAGATTTTCTTTGAAGAAATCAGCGTGTTCATGGATTAATAATACGTTCTTTCCGGAATACGTTTCCAATCGTCAAAAAGCTTTTTACACTCTTGATACATGAACCCGGGTATAAGCCGCACCCTGCTCTTCCCGAGCCTCTTCAGCGTTTTATCGTCTATAAGCAATTCATGGAATCCCGTCCGTTTGGCATCCCTCGTCGTCGTGCCGAATATCACCGTATCAATGCGCGCCCAATGGATCGCGCTAAAACACATCGGACAAGGCTCGGTCGTCGAATAGATCGCGCACCCCGAAAGATCAAAGGTCTTTAGCTTCGCCGAAGCCAAACGAATAGCGTTCATTTCAGCATGAGCCGTAGCATCATGTACGAGTACCGAGTTACGCGCCCGCGCGAGGATCACGCCATTTTTCACGATCACGGCGCCAAATGGGCCGCCCCGCAAATCGACGCAATTACGATATGCCTGGCGAAGCGCCATCCGCATAAATCGTTTTTCGGGAATAGACCGAGCCTGCATCATTGCGCCGGATCCCCCCGGAAAAGCGCATCCGTCAAACCGCGCAGAAATGTCGTAACGCCGACCGCGGTCTTGAATTTGTATTTCGGCACCATAACCGTGCCGCTCAAAAGGATCGTCCCGAATCTACCGGACTTGCCAACGATCGCCGTAGTCACATCGCGAAAAGTCCCGGACAACGGCACCATCTGATCGAGGATGCTCACCTGCAATTCCCCTCCTAATCCGCCGTCAAAATCGATCTTGACTTTCCCTTGAATATCGGCGATATTGCCCCGCAAGATAAGATCATCGGTCGAAACGGCCTTATTGCGCACGAGAAAACTGCAAACCCCTTCATGAAAAACGATCTTCGTAAAATCTTTGGTAAAAATAAGCGAACCGAGTCCTTTAAATAAATTCA
>CAZJJL010000033.1:3246-12555 GCA_964546325.1 uncultured Planctomycetales bacterium
TCATTAATGAACGCCTTTCCTTCTCCGGAAAAAACATTCCCGTCCGTTACCGCGCCCGATAGATCAACCTGCGCACGCACGATGCCCGCAATATCCTTATCCTGAAGCGGCGTATCAAGTTTTAATTTCTCCAAGCGGACATCCTGCACATTAAGGTGAGCTGAATACGGCATATTGTTCTGTGTTAGGTCGACTTTGACGCTGCCGTCAATACTGCCGTCATACAATGAAACACGCACAATAGGAACCGTAACGATCCCTTCCGCTTGAACGTACGTTAAAAAAAAGTCTTTTCCCTGTAACGCATACGCGCCAAGAGTATCAGCGGTCACCTGTGCTTGAATATCACACAACTGCCAATGTGAAAGATCGCCCTTGACGCTATATTTTCCATGCAGCAGGCCTTGCGGTTGAGCTTTTGTAAAAAATTCCCGGTATTGCGGCAACGGCTTCATGCCATCCCGGAGATCGGCTAAAAACGCCCCCGCGATATCAACGGTGGGCTTACCTGCCTGATAAAAGAAAACATCGCCGGCAAGAGAACCGGTGGAATGCAAATATTGAAACGAACAGGAAGATATCTTGACCGCATTGTTATTGACCGTAAGAGTCGCATTCGCGGCAAGATCAGGAGATGACAGATCGCATTGAATAGCGCAAACCTCGGTATTCATAACCGTTCCGTTCGTTACATACATATCGGGGCCGAACGAAAAAGAAACGTTATTCCATGCAACGAGTTTATCCGTAAAATCAAGATGACCGTTTACGTGACGAACAGGCTCAGGGATCTGCTCAAACGCAACCGCAGCATTCGTAAGGTCGATAGAACCTTTGACCCTCACCGGAGCATCGAGGGTTACGTTCCCTTGCGCCTCAACATACATATGCGCATTGCCTTGCAGATTCGCCGGCACCGTGATATTGAAGATATCCCTGGCAGTTGTTTGCAGCTTTTCCAGCGTCGTATTCATCTCAAAACGCGCATCGAACACCGGGCTGGTAAAATCGGTAAGATTCCCCTTGAATTCAAGCGGCACACCTTTGACAACGGCGCGCATCATGTCCGTATACAACCCCTTTGTGTCAAAACGCAGCGTACCGTTCATCGCATGAACGGTCTCAAGCGAAGCTAAGCCCGCTATATCTGCCCGGTCAACGGCTACAGTCCCTGCATAGCCCACATCCTTGGTCGAGGTATCATAGGAAATCTGTGCGGTGACCGCAGCATCAGCATAATACCGGATCTCGTCTTTTTTAAGTGAAATCCCTTTTAAACGGTCACGGATATCGATAGAAACCGTATTATTGAGCCACCGCATATCGGACGTAAAATCAACTGCCCCGTCCAAAAATTCCACGCCACTTGCCGCATAATACGCGGCAAAATCTTTCGGCCTGAGACCGGAAACCGTAACATGCGAGTTTATCTCTTTGGTACGCAACACATACATCCCGGAACCGCTTATCTTTGCCTTCTGGTCTCCGGCAAGCTGCGCCATAAAACGGAATTGTATCCCTTTCGGCAAAGACATGGTGACCGCAACGTTAACGTCTTCAATGGATTTAACGAAGGTAGGAGTAACCGCAAAATCTTCGCAATTCAGTCTGCCATTTGAAACATTCACCTTATACAACAGGATATCAAATCCCGGCTGTATCGCGAATTTCGCATTTTTTTGAGGCTGCAAAAAATCACCGATATTGAACGAACCGTCGGACCGGCGTTGAAGGTATAAAACCGGCCGTTTCAATTTAATAGTAGGAATGATTATTTGTTTTTTAAAAAACGGCCACAACAAAAAAGTGCAATCGCATTCCTCAAGGCTCAAGAATGTGCGCGTTTCATCGTAAATAGTCAAATTCCGCAGGACAAACCCTTTAAAAACATTAAAATGAAGGGAATCGAGGCTGACCTTCTTGCCTGTTCTCTCTTCAATACCCCGCACGATCAACGACTTCATCTTGGTAGGCAAAACCGCGGTATTGACATAGATAACCGTTGCCGTAAGAAGTCCGAACAGCAGGATAAACGCTATGATTATTTTCTTCATACGATTCCACGAAAACCGTTACTTAAAGTATGTACGCCGCCCTCTTTATCAAAGGTTTACTCCTAATCTCCTCCGCAACTCTCGGATCAAGACCGGGTTTCTTAAGTTTAAAATACATGTAATTCTTATACCCTTCAACGCCAGGCTGGTCGAACGCATTGACGTTCAAAAGTTCCCCCTCATACGCGGTAGCCATTTCAAAAAAGAAAAGCAGTTCTCCCCAGTGAAATGCCGACACCCGCGGCAAGCTGATCACGCAATTAGGACGCGACTCCTTCACTAAGGCCCACTCGGTTGCTTCCTGAGCGGTATTTAAAAGCATGGAGAATTTTTTTCCCGTTAGGAAATCCCCCGTGCCGACAACGGTCAGTTCGGAAACAGGCTGTTCAACCCGTATAAAGGTGACGGTTTTGTCATTTTGTCCTTCAATATTGTTTTGCTGAATAGAATGCAGATCATTCGTACCGCGCGCGGCAATAGGCGTGCGTCCGACGTTTACCACACGACCGGTATCCTGCTCCCACATCTCTTTGCCCTGGGCATCGCATACGATCCTTCTGCTGTATTTCTTCCCTAAACTTTCAGCTAATAATTGCGAATACCAATCTCCCGTTGATTTCAATGTTTCGCTAAAAGGCATCATAAGGGCAATGGATTTGCCTTTATGCCGGTATAATATCGTTTGCAATCCCGCGTACAAAAGAGCCGGATTCTTCATACAATCATGCGCGGAGCACCTTCTGCTCATTGCCGCAGCTCCCGCCAAAAGATCATCGATATCGACCCCGGCAACTGCCAAATGCAACAAGCCCATATTGAACTCGGAAAAACGCCCGCCGACACCCGGTAACAACGCAAGGTTACGAAAACTTTTTTTGTCTTTTGCCTGTTCGGCATTCACCTTCTGACGCAAGTGACCCTTTGCCGGGTCCGTTATCGCCACGATCTGCCGGCCATAATGCTTCCCGACGCCTTTCTTCAACCAATTCTCCACAACCGCAAACCCTGCTTTTGTCTCCGTCGTTTCCCCCGATTTTGAGATCACGACACAAAATGTTTTTTTGGGATTCAAATTCTTGATGAGCACCGAAAGCGTATCCGGGTCGAGATTATTGCCTTCAAAATATATCTGCGGCCTTCCTTTGCGCACCGATTCAAACTCGTTATAATACGCCGGTAAAAGCGCGTCCTGAGCCGCTTTGAGCCCCAAGTACGATCCGCCGATACCTAAGAAAAGCACATGTTTATATCCGCGCGCAATTTCTTTCGCAAGCTTCTGGATAGACCGTATCATTTCCGTGGATTGGAACGGCAGCATAGCCCACTCCAGAGAAAGACGTACACGGGTAGAAGGATCACGCAGCAACCCATGGAAATGCTGGTGCGCCTGCGTTAAAGCAGGCTTCAACGCGGATAATTCTTCCGACGATACTCCATGCGAACTGCCGATATTTATATCGAACATACTGTTAAAATCAAAACGGATCTGTTTCATCAATTCCCTTCCTTTCCAAACACACTCTTATGCTTTATATTTTTCCGGAATTTCAAACCGTGGCGACGGGATTATGGAACGAGAGACACTCCAGCGGAACTCTTGTGTTGCCGGATCTTTTTCCATAAGGTTCACGATATAATTCTGCGCGACTTTTTCGCTATTACTATCGTACAGGATCTCAACTTGCGGTCTCCGGATATCAAGAGCGCTTTCGCGCACGACCATACCTACCCGCTTATCGGTTAATTCCACCAAGGTCCCCGGAGGATACATGCCAATGACATGAAAGAAATTCTCCAGGAGTTCGGGATGAAAATATTCCCCGGACATTTTCTGCATCTCATCAAACGTCACCTCGGGAGCCATTTCCTCATGATACGCCCGTTTACTGCGCAAGGCGTCATAAACATCTGCTATCGCTATAAGATAACTCACTAAATTTGGTGCGCCGCCAAAAAGCCTCTCCGGATACCCTTTTTGGCTATACCGCAAATGATGCTCAAACGCTCCCAGAGACGATAAGGGATGCGTATCCGGCGTCTGCACCAACAGGCGCGCTCCGTCAACCGGATGGCTGCGCACCATCTCGAATTCCTTCGGGTCAAGTTTCCCTTTTTTACGAAGAATCTCACCCGATAAAACCAATTTACCCGTGTCATGCAAAAGCCCCGCAACACCGATATCGCTTAATAAGTCATGACGGATACCCAATGATTCCGCCTGCACGAGCGTGAATATGGAGACATTGATCGCATGTACGAATGTATATTCGTCATGCGACTTTGTTGACGTAAGGATAAGCAATGAATATTTGTTTTTCATTAAATTACTGATAATGCCCGAAGCGAAGACCCGTGCCGCCTTAACATTAATGGGCCGGTTATTTTGGATGTCCTGAAACGCTTCCTGCAAAAAACTCAACCCATTTTGATATCCGCCGCGCGCAAGTTGCAACGCATCGTCATGCCCCTCTCCTTTTTCCTCTTTCGACGCATAGCCGATCTTTCCGAAGACCACCCGCATGACCCCTAATTCGCCGGCGGCTTTTTCAATCCCACCCGACTGAAGGATAGTCTGAGCCGGTGATGCGCACAAACGTACGAACGCCGTACATTCTTCGAGCGTTACTCCCGACTCAAAACTAATCTTCTCGATACTCAACTCTTTATAATGCGCAATAAGGTTTGCCGCATACCGTGACACATCATACAGAGGTTCTTTTTCAAACGCGATCTCCGTACCGATAATCCCGATGGTAACTTCCCGACGGTTTTCTAAGACCTGAGAAAGTTTTGCGTACAACTTTTCCACGGCTTGTTTCGTCAACGCATGCTCACCGCCGTAAATCGTATGGGTCTGCAGCGTACTCTGCAACTCCCTGATAAACTCTCCAATCAATACTCGAATATCAACGTCACTCATTGATCGCTCCCGGCACTCGCAGGCATTTTTTCCATTTCAAGTATAATAGAACACATCCTGCGCAACGACTGGCTTTTATCCTTCAAACATATCCGCACAAAATCCTTTGCCTGATCGGTCGCGATCTGCCCGAGACTTACGGCAGCGGCAACACGAAGCTCATCGACTGCTTTCGTATAGAAAAAAGGCCTCCGCGCAACAAGCGCCCCTAAGGCCGTCACAGCCTCGGCAACCTGCAGGTCGCCGCAAAGCTTAACAACGGTCAAAAAGTATTTTTTTCGCAGCGGGCCTTTTGCCACCGATTCCAACAGGCCGTTAACCGCCTGACTGTTATGCGAACGCAAAAGAAATTTCACGATCTTAAGGGCATTCTCCGGATTCCTCTCCCGAGAAAACGCTTCAAGAATGCCGGCCAGATCGGTTCCCTCAACCGACTGACAGGCATCCATAAATACCAGTCTCACCGCAATGTCCTCATGGTTCATCAAGCTCTTAGCTACATGATCAGCAGCAGGGGCATCGATCTTTTTGAGCAATTCAAAGAGATCTTTCATGGTATCTATGGTATCCGCCGATGCGCGCCCGAAAGCAGCGGTAATAGCGGCAACGGCATCGGAACCCATCATCGACAGGATCGCCAAATATTTATTGCGTGCCGTGCGGTCCTTTTCCGCAATAAATCCTTCCAACAACGGCTCGACGCATAAACGCTGAAGCCGCATACACATATATTCGATCGACTGCATCTCTTCCGGATCAGCCTCGGGGATGCAAGAAACAATCCAGCGCACCGTCTCTCCGGAGAAAATCCGCTGTAATGCGGACTGGATTTCCTCCTCAAACAACACATTGGTTTTCTGTTCCAATTTTAGTTTATCGCAACAAAGCTCTACTGTCTGACGATAACTAACCAGGAATGGCCGCGTTCGATGCGCCGCGAGGACCTTTTCAAGGATGGGGAGGAATTTCTTAAGGAGCTCTGCCTCTTCGGTGAACCAAACAATATTCAAAAGCAACCGTATATACGACTGCGTGATCCCGTCATGCGATACAAAATCCTCGAATTCCTTAACCAACGCGGCATATTGAGGCAAAACTCCGTCGGCAGGGACCGTTCCGCCCGCAAAAGCGCCAAGGGTCAGTTTATAAAATTGGGAGAGAAAATCGTTATCGGGATTTGCCTTGAACATCTTCTGAACGGACGCGCGCACATCAGCCAATAAACGCTTATCGGGGATTTGAAGCAGCTTATCGGCAACCAAAGAGCTCAAAGAGCTTGCCTTCCCCTGCTCCGGAGCAAGCTTATCGAATAATTTCAAGGTATTCTCATTCAAAGACTCTTCCCCGACGATGAGCGAACTGATGAAGTCAGCGATCATATCGTCGGAAAATCCGCTCAGCAATTCTTCCGGCAAATCGATGGTTTTACCTTCCACTTCGGCATTCTCGAAAAGCTTCACGACTAATTTAGGATCAAGGCGGGCAATAACATCGAGAATACCTTTGCGCGCGGAACCCGCTTCTTCAGCGGAATATTTTGAAAAATAATCGATAATGCGGGAAATGGTTTTTCTGATATTCCCCGTCGCAGAATCTTCATCCAGTTTCGTCTGCGCCTGACGGTAGATCTTATTTAAAACGGTCGCCGATCGCTTTGCGTCGCTGATAAACTCACGAACAAATTCAACCTTGGAAGCAGGCAATTCACCATGCCGCGACTCCTCCGATATCTGAGTCAATGATACCCAGTAATCATTTTCCTCTTTGGTAACGCTCAGACGAGCGCTCCCCAGAAGCTGGCTATAGTCAACTTCCTTAACGACAACGTGCGCTGCAGCAGGCATATTCTTCAAGACGCCCCCGCGTTCCGCTATCGCTTTCGGTTCTCCTTTTAAGCTCGTAAAAAACCCGGTCAGCTCATCGCGCTCTATGCCCCTCAGGCAAGAAAACGCGATAATACCGCGTTGATGCAGAAAATCAGCGACCCCTGCATAAAGCTCGCTTTTTTCGCGGACAGGCTGTCCGGCAAGAAGAAGATTGTCCTGGGTTACCCCGATCATAATACGATCTTCGTCGATAAGCCAGGCTTCCAAAGCGCTGAAACAAATACCCAGGGAGTTTTCTAAATTGGGGTGTCCGGCAGGATATAACGATACATTTTTTATCGCAGTCGATAATGACCGTACGATAGTGTCAAACCGTTCAAGCTTATCTTTAGGTAATGATTCTGCCATAAGAGTTATCTGCCGTAAGGACAGTTGGGAAACGGTTTATGATACAGCATCACTTGGCGGATAGGGACACAACTAAAGGTTTTCCCGGATATGGTCTTTTGCGTGCCGATCCTCGTCTCGTATACCTTACAGGAATACGTTCCGTCAGCGCATTTTTCAAGCTGCGCACAGGGATCAACGCCGTACGCGCCACAACAGCATCCGCATCGCAAACAACGGGCTTCGTACAAAACCTCAAGTTCCCGTAGTCGCGCCTCATATGCCTCATCTTCCATTAAAACCTCCGCAGGATATTATAGCACAACAGTTTGCGAGAAAAAGATAAAAAAGTTCCCCGGCCCGCTTCACCTTACGCTGCGCTATCAGCTGATATGAGCGGTTTCAATCCAACGTTTTCCTACATAGCGGCGTGTTATCAAAAAACTTTGCACTACAATAGACGCATTCATTGACCACCAAATTGCCGTTACCCCCAGACCCGAATGAATCGCTAAAAAATAACTTGCGGGAATGCGGATCAACCAGACACTCGCGGTTACCGAAACCATAACGCTCTTGGTATCTCCCGCACCGTTTAAACCGCCGGCCAAAATAACACCCCATGCCATCACCGGCTCAAATAATAAACTTATATAAATATACCGCATACATTCGCTGACAACGACCGGATTACTCGAAAGCCATGACGCTACCACACGCGCATGGATCATAATAACGATACTCATTACCGTCACCAAAGCAACGCCTAAACCGGCAGTAACAAGCCCCGCAGCATACGCTTCGCCTTTTTCTTTCTTTCCTAACAAGTTGCCGATAATCACGGCATTTGCCATATTAAAAGCGAACGCCGGTAAAAAGATCGCGCCTTCAACTTTCAACCCATTGGTGAACGCCGCCATAATCTCAACCGCCTGGCGCGGCAACACCGCAATAATAAGGAATAAAACCATAGCTCCAACCTGCCAGAGTATCTGCAAAACGCCGGCCGGCCAGCCGATGCGAACTATATCCCTTGCCGTCTTCAACGAAAACCGCACGCGGGAACTCATGCGCCCCCGTAAGAAAATAAGATTGAGCACTCCCCCGAACGCCGTACTGATGACGGTAGCAACGGCGATCCCCGAATATCCTAAGGGCGTTTTGAAAGCAAGATAGAAATTCAGAACAACGTTCAAAAGGCAGACAGCGACCATCGTACCTAACGATTTCCTGATCATACCACACGCGCGCAAAAAAGCGTTCGTATTCAAAAGGACATAATTACATGCGATACCTAACGCATAGACCCGCATGAATAAAACGGCATATCCCTTCAATATCTCAGGCACGCGCATGATCGTTATGATCGCCGGAGAGAAAACGAATCCGACAACGCCGGCAACAACACCGGTAACAAGAGAAAGAATGAATGCGGAGTCCAATGCCTCCGTAGTCCGACGGGAATCGCCCGAGCTAAAAAGCCGCGCGATAACGGAAACCGCTCCCACGGAAAGGGCGGTAGCAATGATACTAAAGATGAAATACAGCTGGAACACCAACCCGTACGCAGCCTGAACTTCCTTGCCGAATTTCCCTGCCACGTAGACATCGGCAAGGCCGACCACAAAAACACAGAACATGATAAGGGTCATCGGCCAGCTTAAAGACCAGCTGTGCGCAAAGATACGGCGCGTTTTTGCGTGCGATAAAACGGTTTTGAGGTCCATTTACGAAAGGGTTATCGTGAATTTATCGATGAGACTGATCGGCTGGTACGATTCTTTGGCTTTCCGTAACCCCGGAATACCGAGGTCTTGCTCCATATTGACGAATTGAAATCCTTGAGCCTGACGCTTAACAAACTCATGATGCATCGCTTGATACAATCCCGGCATATTCGGATCCGCTTTCAAAATATGCATAACGAGCGTTTCCGGATTAAGCTGTTGCCCTAAGACAACCGCACAGATTTTGTTTCCTACTTTTATAGCGCCACCGATAAGGCCAAACGCATCAAAATGAACGATCATATCCTCCAAGGCGAGACGTTCATGCCGCAAACCTTCGACGCTATCACAGTCGCCTACGATACACCAGGCATCGGCACAGCTTAACCACTCCC
>CAZJJL010000034.1:0-2031 GCA_964546325.1 uncultured Planctomycetales bacterium
GAATACCACGCAACGTACCGGCGACCCCCTTCCTCAAACGATACCTTTGGTTCCCATCCGAGCTCTTTTTTCGCTAATGCGCTGGAAACCTCTTTGCCGGAAAAATCACCCGGTCTTTGAGGGATGAATTCGATCTTTACGTTCCCGATTATCTTCTTTACGGTTTCGGCTATTTGTTTGATGGTAACTTTTTCTTTGCCGTCAAGATTATAGATCTTGTTCTTACCGATCGTCTGGAGGGCCAGTACATTGCCTTCGGCAAGATCCTCGACATAGATGAATTTCCTGAACTGTGATCCGTCGCCTGCGATCGTCAAGGGTTCGCCGTTGAGCGCTTTTCTAACAAAGATCGGGACTACGGCGCCGTCGCGCGCGCGCGGCCCATACGGGATCCCGTAACGCAGGATCGTTATTTCCAAACCATAGAGCTTGCTGTACGATTGAAAATAGTATTCTCCCGTCAGTTTGGTCGCCGTATAAAGATGCGTGGGCGCCTGAAGCGGCGTTGTTTCATCGACACTGGTGGCGTCTGCTTCGCTGTATACCCATGTCGTGCTTCCGTAAATGACCCGTTTCACGCCGGCTCTGCGGCAGGCTTCAAGGACATTGATCGAGCCGCGCACATTGATGGATTCGGCGTAGTGGGGGTCGTTATAGACATCTTTGACGTCGGCAATGGCTGCCAGGTGCATAACCGCGTCAATACCGCTCATCGCAAAACAAAGCGCGTTAAGGTCGAGAATGCTCCCCTGATAATATTCGATATCGTTTCGGTAATTCGGCATGATCGAGTCAAATACGCGGACGTTGACCCCTTTGTCCTTAAGCTTATCGACGACATGCGAACCGATGAATCCTGAACCTCCGGTAACAAGAACTTTCATGCTGCCTCCTCTATGGGTTAGTGTATACGTGAGCGGATATGTCCATATAGCGCTTCGGCGAACAATTCGTTGCCTTTGTCTACAAGGTGGACCATATCGGTGAAAATATCCTCCGTTGTGTTTTCAAATACCGTGCTCAGGTCAATGAACGATTGTCCCGTTGCTTCCATTGCTTCCGATACCTGTGCTCGCATGCGCGGATAATACGTCAGGATGGCTTCGGGATAGAACTGTTTTTCATTGATCGCGGTCTGATAGGATTTTAAGAGCTTTTTTTCTTTGTCCGAGAGATGTTGTTTGAATAAGAGCGTCGGTTGAAGGACCGACACAAGCTGAAAATGATAGCGTTCCGCCAGAGCACCCATGGAATACATGTTTTTGACGTAAAAGGCAACGCGTCCGTCGCGATCTTTTATTTTCTTGACCGCTGCGGGATCGTGGAATACCGGACGGGGTATCCGCGCACGGATAACCTCGTTGGTATGGCTTACAAAAGCGCTCCAGCGCATGATCGATGCTGCGCTGAATTTAAGGAATGATGATTCCCAGAATATCTTGTAGGCGTTGATAAGGGCATCGGAATGGGCGGCGTAATCAGGAGTTGCATCCGGAGAGTCCATGGCGTCGCAAAGATCGTTGAAACCGTTAATATCAATTACCATGTCGGGAGCATAGTCAACACCGTAGAATTCAAGGGTGATCAGTTCTTGCGAAGAAATGTATCCGGGTATTGCCATGGAATAGACCTGAAAGGATTTTTCCGGCATTCTGCTTTGTAAAATACGCTCAAGATAGGCTCCGATCGTGGTATCGTCGCTTGTCGCGTTAAACCCAAACGCAGTGCTGCCCCCCAGGATAATGATCCGGTATGTTCCTTGAGGCTTATGTTTGACAAACTCCGGCCCTCTGAATCCGATCGAATTGATATGGATCTGTTCCGATGCGTATGGATAGAACCGGGCTTGTGAATATTGCGAGAAATCACGTTTGATCATGGCATAGCCGGACGCTTTTCTTGCGTATTTTACATGGACATATGCGTGCGTCGCAAGCTCAATGACCGTTATGGTTGCGATAAGCGTTATGAGGGAAAACAGGATGTTCTTACAAACGTTATTTCGGGTATCTTTTTTCTTCATGGATAAGA
>CAZJJL010000034.1:2041-12197 GCA_964546325.1 uncultured Planctomycetales bacterium
TTCCTTTGTAATAGAGCGGCACACACCAGTGATTCTGAGCCACCCACTCCGAGTTTTCGAGGGTATATGTTTTTTTCATGATCGTATGGCAGAGCTGGTCATACACTTTTCCGGTTGATTTCTCAATGGGGTCGAAAACGATATACTTATAATATCCCGAGACCATGCCCTTGGGGAAGATGACCCTGTGAGGGTATATGGGGTCGAGCGTGTTTTTCGCATAGGTGTTTTTCCAGGCAACGATCTCATCCAAACGGTCGGTTTGCACGCATCCGATAGCTGCGGCAAATTCATTGATCCGGTAGTTAAGCCCGGCAACCGTATATTCGAATTTTCCGTAGTTGCGGTATTTCTTTGCGAATTCGATCAAAGCCGTATTCTTTGAGACGAGCATGCCTCCTTCTCCGGTGGAGATGGTTTTTGTCGCATAGAACGAATACACACCCGCATCTCCCCATGAACCGGCCTTTTTCCCGTTCCAATGCGCGCCATGCGCGTGCGCGCAATCTTCCAAAAGGATGATTCCCTTTTCCCTGCAGAATGCCGCGATCTCTTCTATTTGAAAGGCGATGTGACCGCCGATGTGGACTACCCAGACCGCAGCCGGTTTGAACTGCTCGACTTTCTTCTTGAGATCATCAAGGCTCAGGCATAGATCGTTACGGTTACAGTCTACGAACTCAACGTTTGCATGAGCTTTGACAACGCTTAAAGGAGTGGCCATAAAAGTGTTTGAGGGGCAGAGCACGGTTTTGCCCTCTAAGCCAAAGAATTCAAGCGCCGCAAGAGCAGCCCCTCCCCAGCTTGAGAACGCTACGGAATCAAGTGCGTGCTGAGCCGACCACTTTTCTTCAAAAAGTTTGGTGAAGGCGCCTTCACTCCATTTCTTAGTCGCGATGATCTCGTCCCAGTATTTGTGGAGCGTTGCGGTATCTTCTTTTTCAAAACCGATCGTAAAGTTCATTGAGTTTTCCTTTGCAGTTGTTTTTGTTCTTCCAGTATTTCTTTGATTCGGCTGCGGATCCTGTTCCGGCACTTGCCGTCAAAATAGCCGCCGCATAACTCCGTATGTATCTTCTCCCATTCGTAATCCCCGGTCCCGGAATATACACGCCGGAATGTGTTCTGTAATTCCTGTTCATTGTGCGCGACGATCCCGAAGCGCGTACCGATGTGCTGTGGGATGTGCCAAAGGTCGTAAAAGATCACTTTTTTCTTCGCCGCCAGCGCCTCGATCCCGGTCGTTGAGATATTGTTGGTAATGAGCATATCCGATTCGGCGATGAGTTTATAGGTATTGAGTTCCCATTCAAGACGTAATCGCGGTTGTTCGCTTATGTGCTGTTGCAATGTCCGATACATAGGATTATCGGCATATTCTTTGAGCGTTGCGGAGTTGCGTATTTTCGAGATGATAAAGATATCGTTATGCTCTTTAAGGAGCGCGAATAATCCCTGGTAGAACCGGATGACTATCTGCTCAGAAAAAATGTCTTCGGAAAAATAAGGAACCTTCCCCCCGAAATCAAATGCGGTAACAAGGCGGTAACGTTCCTTGATCTTTGAAACGGTGTTTGAGTTGCATTTCGATATTTTCGTGAACCCATACACGATATCGCTTCGGGGGACACCGCAGACGTAATACGTTTGGTTGTGCGCATAATTGTTTTCAAGGATCGATTTATAATACCGGCTATATATGCCGAAATGGTCGTACGCAAGGTGAGCATCCAATACTGCGCAATGGCCTGTCGCGTATGTTGCGCTGATGGAAGTTTTTTTCTGGATCGATAAAGCGGTAAGCGCTAGCTTAGAGAATTGTGAATCGTACGAAATGTAGTAGGTACTTAACGGCAACTTTGAAAAGAATAGATTCCAGAAAATGAGTTTGAATACGTTTTCATACCCGTTTACCCCTGTTCCCGGCAACGGCGCAAGGGGAATGGTTCGAATCGCACGAAATGCCTCTTTCAAGAATTGCGTTGCAAGCGGTATATCCGTAACGACAATGCTGCGGGCCCCCTTTTTTTCAAGAAACTCTTTGGTGTAACGGTCCGTTACCTTGCGGGGAAATATATGGAGGATATTCGATGGGTGTAGCGGTTGTCCCGGCAGGCGGTCATAAATAACGGTGTCAAAGTAGAATAATCTATGCTGTTGATCGCGATGATAGGAGTTGTGAAAAGGGAAATATCCGAGCGTTGATCCGGTAAGGTCTTGATACCGTTTCTTTTTCGGATAAATAGAGAAGGCGCGGATCGTCGCACATAATGCGGCGACCATGCGTAATCCGGCGCATGCGTTCCGCACGCTATTCCTGAGGGCGTTATGGATCCGTATTGACGGTTGTGTTTGCGTGACGATCCCCGTCAGATCGGAGAGTTCGCTGAAGATGCATCGTGGCGCTTGGTTCCTACAGAGCTGTTCGGCGAATCGCAGTGTTTTTATGGAGTCAAAATAGTAATCGCTGATCGTATGCTTGATCGCTGCGGAGAATTTGACTGCCGAGGCATCATTCATCTTGAAAAAGGATACAACCGCGCGGTAATTCCTGCTGGGCGCTATCCGTTTTTCGAAGAAGGTCTCTCCTGTTGCAAGCGATTCGTTCTGAAGAGTGAAATAAACTCCTTGCTGGTCAAAATCTCTGAGGCGCAATCGGTATATCCCGATTCTTTCAAGTGTTTCGACAAGGGATTGATTTCGCAGGTACGCGCTCATCCGGGTAAAATATATTTTTCCGTATGCCGGCTTAACGCATAAAGCGTATGCCAGATAATACCAGGTAAGATGTTCGATCACGAGATTTTTTTTCATGGCGAGAATTCAAGGATTCCGGTGCATTTTTCGCATATCAGATCTTTGAAGTCGCGATCGGCATGCTTTTGTCTAAGGTCGTTGAGTTTCCTGCCCTGCCATATCTTCGAGAGGGTATTCTTTCCTATATGTCCTAATCGAAGGAATCCCTGGTAATCTCCGCAGCATGCCGTGATGGTCCCATCCCAAAATACGGAGAGTCTTTGCCAAAGCTGGGGGCATGGAATTCGCGTGTGTTCTTTGTTTTGGCGAAGCGATAGTTTCAGGATATCCGGGTCTGCCGTTGTTGCGCCGATGTTGGTGACGGTTACGACATCAGCTTTTTTGCTCCAGTATTGAATAAAACGTTTGCGCTCGTGCGCGTTGGCCTGCAATCGCAGTATTTGCAGTGTTACTTCCGGGTATGGGGATCGCGCCTTTTTTTTAAGGTCAAGGAGCGTTTTCAGGTTCTTCATGACAAGTTCGAAATTCGACCCGACGCGTATAGCCTCGTAGGTTTTTTTGTTGATACCGTCCATAGATATGGTGATCTTGTCTAATCGCGAGCTGATGAGGCCGCGCGCGATCGCAGGCGTCAGCGCGCGGGCATTCGTATTGAATTGGAGTACCAAGCGGGAATGCTTTTTTGCGAACGATATCATGGCCAAAAGGTCTTTATGTAACAGCGACTCTCCCCAGAGATTCAGTTTTACCATACGCACATTCGCTTTGACGCACTGGCGTATGATCGTACGGAATGTTGCCATGGTCATGAATCCTATGGGGCGTCTCATGATCGCAGGCATTCGTCAGTTCAATATCGACATGCAGCGGGTTTGGACCGACAATTCTCGATTCGGCGTACTCATGCCAGAGTTTTTGGTTTTGCAGCATTTTCCTGGCCATCACGGCATTTTTCCGTGAGATTATTTTGAAGTGTTTCGAGTGCTCTTCCGGCGCGAGCCTTCTGTTCGTTTTCATCGGCGTAGACGTTTAAGGATCGCTGCAAACTGTTTTTTTTAAAAGAAGCCCTTCTTCGAGTAAAAGCCCTTCAAGCTCGGTATTGCAAAAGACTTCATATGCCTGTAAAGCCGATGTGACAATCGGATACCCGTGAAGATTAAATGACGTATTCAGAAGCGCACCCCGGCCGGTTAGACGAGCAAATGCTTTGACCAATGCGTAGAATTGAGGGTTATCGGCATGGGTAAGGATCTGAGCACGAGCCGTCTTATCTGCCGGATGACAGGCGTATTTCATGGCCTCCCATCCCTTTTGGGTAGTTTGGAAACCGATCGTCATATGCGGCGATTGATTGTTATTCGGATTGATCAGGTATTGTTTGCTGAACGTATCTAAAACTACGGGAGCGAAAGGCATCCAAAAATCACGGCTCTTTATCATGGCGTTGATCTTGGCAACGATATCCGGGAATGTGGGGTCGGCAAGTATCGAGCGATTCCCCAGGGCTCGTTGTCCGAATTCCATCTTTCCTATGCATCGGCCGATTACGGCTCCCCGCTTTAACAGGCGGGCGATATCGGAGTCGGATGATTTTCGCGCAATAACGATCCTTTTATTGCGGCGTGCTTTTTTTATAACGCGCGTTCCGTCCGTGCATTGCGGCCCGAGGTAGAGCGTGGGAATGGAAAAATCTTGAGTTTTTCGAGGAGCAATCTGTAACGCTGCGCCGATGGCAGCACCGATGCAATTTGAGTCGTCGGAGCTTGTTCCGGGTACGAAAAGGTGTTTTACCGAAGGCAAAAGGGCGATCTTTCCCATTGCTTTTACGTTCATCGCTACGCCGCCGCTTATCGTAACCGTATTGACGGACGTTTCTTTAACGATGTTGTGTACCCAGCGGCAGAGCATGTCTTCGACCCAGGATTGCAACCCTGATGCGATACAATCAAACCGTATTCCCTCCAATTTCTTCTGGAAGTAAAAATAGCTATCGGTTGGTTTCTGATTCCATTCAAAACGCATTCCTTTTAAAGAGAGTATGCTTGAAAAAACATCGTACGCTTTTTTTGCGTGTGTTTGTTTGGCGTACGGGGCCAGACCCATAAGCTTATATTCATGCTCCAGCGGTTTCATCCCCAGAAGCAGTGTCATATGACGATAGATACGACCGAGTACGCAGATGTCTGTTTCATAAATGCGGCGCAGGGTCCCCTGTTCTGCGAGAGAAACGGTTGCGTTCAAGCCGTCCCCGAAGCCGTCAACGGTAATAACGACGGCCTTTTTGTTTTTGAATGGGCTTGTGTAATAGGCGTAGTAGGCATGGCACCAATGATGCTCAATGCGGAATATTTTCGAGCGGCTCACGCCGGTGAAGTCCGCTACGATGTTCATTGAATCGCGCGGATAGGTGGCGCATTTTTGAGCGCTATACGTTTTCCAATAGCGGGCAGGGTATTGGTTCTTTATCCACCGATCCCGAAAAATGAATGCATCATTGACTCTTTTGTTCTGGTAAAAACGCGGATACCAGACATCGTGTTGTTCACGGATATGATCAGGTATCGGCATTGTCGCATAATGATAGAGCATGCCGTGATAGCTGACGTCATGGGTGGATATACCGATAGCGTTTATAGGATGTCCCGCGGATTGTTTCATGCAATATCGAAGGGACCCTTGCGGGAATGCCATGTCGTTCTTCTGCCTTGAGAAACGTTCTTCCTGGACTGCGGCAACGATCGTATTATCGGATAGCAGGCTTGCACCCGAAGGATGGTCCCAATTGATCCCTATAGTCTGTATCGGTGAATGGCGCGTCATATGGTTTGTTTAAGCAGTGATGCGGCGGTTACGCAATCGATTTCCGAATCGATATCGATAGAACGTGATTGAGGCATGATATACGCGAATGTTTTCTTTCCGATAAAACCCTTATTGGCTAAAAGATATTCGCTAAAGGAAAAATAGATGGCTCCGTTGATCCTATAGAATTCAGGAAGCTCCTGGCGGTTTGCGTTCTTGATCCGCGGATCTATGAACGTATCCATGCGGCGGTCAGCAGGCAGCGTATTAGTCCAATAGGGCGGATATTCCGCTTTGCAGACAGAGACAATCGCTTGTCTCTTCTTTTGGCAGAGTAATCGTATTGCCCGGTCGATATCGTCAGCGGTGCGCAACGGGGATGTCGGTTGAAGTAGCGCGATAATATCCGGTATTGTGTTATGTGCGCGGCACCAGGAGAGCGTATGAAGAATGACATCGATCATACGGGAAGAGTCTTGCGCAAGGTTTTTAGGGCGCATAAAAGGCGTTTTGGCGCCATATGCGCGAGCGCACGCGGCGATTTTGGGCGAATCCGTGTTTACGATAACGCGATCCAGGTAGCGGCTTTTCCGCGCCGCTTCTATGGTCCAGGCTATCAGGGGCTTTCCCGCGAGCTTTCGTATGTTTTTTCCCGGGATACCCTTTGAACCTCCCCGTGCGGGTATCAATCCGAGGATCGTATGTTTTTTGTACATGGCTTTAGAGTATATTGAATCGCTCGATGGTTTTTTTGTAATCTTCCCATTGTCCGATATCGATATAGGATTTCTGAGACACCGGATATATACCGACATTCTCCTTCTTTTTGAGAAGCCGATTGATGAGGTCGGTCATATCAAAATTCGATTCCGGGGGAATAACTTCAAGGATTCGCTTCGAAGCCAGATAGACCCCCGTGTTGACGGTAAAGTCGAACTCCGGTTTCTCTTGGATGTTTTTTATCTTGCCTTTATTTTTAAAGTGGATGATTCCGTACGGAATGCGGTGATGCTGAATGGATCCGACGACCGTCAGGATATTTTTGTTGCGGATGTGGAATGCCAGGAGGTCGGAGTAGTCGGCATGAACGATAATGTCGCAATTAGAGATCAAAAAGGTATCGGCGATCGTGGGAGGAAGTAATCGTAGGCTTCCCGCAGTGCCTAATGCTTCCCGCTCCCAGGTGTAGGTTATGCGGTACTTTTTATCGAAACTATCAAAAAAAGTCTTAACCATCTCTCCTTTGTAGTTGAGCGTGACATAAAAGTCTTGGACTCCGACCGAACGGAAGGAATCGATGATAAGCTCTATGATCGGCTTTTCACCGATGGGGATAAGGGGTTTGGGCAGGATGCGGGTGAAAGGATCCAGCCGGTCTCCTTTTCCTCCCGCCATAATGACGACGGGTATTCCGATCTGATTTTTGGAGATGGTTTCTTTATTCGTAAAAATATCCGTCCAGCAAACAGTATCAACGATCTGCTTCTTTTCGTTTATAAGGGGGATAACCTCAATGCGGTTTTCGATCATGGTTTTCTTAAGCGCTTTTTGAGAGTAGTGTTCAGGGAATGAGACCGGATGGGGGTTATAAACCTGAGCAATGGAGTCCGTTAATTTTCCTTCTGACAGGATATGCCTTCTAATGTCACCATCCGTTATGACGCCTCGAAGTACCCCTTCTTTGTTGACGATAAAGAGTATGCGCTGAGCTCCCGCGTCCATCTTTTTGAGGGCTTCTTTAACCGTGATATTCTCCCGCGCCAGCAGTGATTTCCAGTCCATAGGTTTACTCCACGCAGTGTTTAAGCTCCCACGAACCGTTTACGCGTTTCCAAAGGTGCGGGGGCCTTGCTTCGTCGATTTTTTTAAA
Source organism: uncultured Planctomycetales bacterium (assembly GCA_964546325.1). Classification (GTDB taxonomy): domain Bacteria; phylum Omnitrophota; class Gorgyraeia; order Gygaellales; family Profunditerraquicolaceae; genus DAONEO01. The sequence continues at coordinate 9,471 of CAZJJL010000034.1, forward strand.
GAACGCTTCCTTGCTGATACCCATGTAGGCGAGATTTTCCTCGAAATACTGATAGGGGAATTCTCCGTCAAAACGTCTTACTAAGCGCACCCCTTCATCTCTGGTGATGTGGTTATTCCTGATCTCTTGGGCAGCGTCGTGGGTTGCCCTGCCGATGCCGAATTTAACAAAGGTCGTATAGAAGTGGAGCCAGTCGATCTTATCATCGATACTGCTGTATTTCCCCCAACCTCCCGGCGTGCGTTCGTCATTAGGGTAAAAATCCGTATTTTCTACGGCAAAATAGTAACACTCCATAGGGTCCCAGTTCACGTAATACCCAAAGTAATGGAATTCGGTGCCGTTCTCTTGCATGCGTGACGGATCAACCGGCAGATACGGCTCCAAATCACCGCGCACAAGACCGTGTTCTTTCATAAGTTCGCGCGCGCTGATCCCCCCGAGGTATATTTCGTCAAGTTTTTCTTCGGATGAATAAAAAGCAGGATTTTGTTTGGGCGTTTCGTTGTCGCGTATCGGATTTCCGTATTCAGCCTGGTTCTCCCCGTACATGACCAGGGGGATCCGGTGTTGCACGGAGACTTTAGGAGCGAGATTTTTTTGCCCGATAATAAAAGGCTGGAACGGATTCGCCAAATTAAGGAACGCAAATTTTGTCAATAACCGGTGCACCTTTTGATTGGGAGTATAGGTTATATTATCGAATCCTGCGTTGAGCCAGGCATCAAAATTCCTTCTTCCCATGGGGGTATAAAGATGCGGCGGCCAGGTAACCAGTAACGGATGCATACCGTATTTGTATTTCAGAAGCCAGGCGACTTTGATGCTGTCTTTTCCTCCGCTTCCGGGTACGACGACATCATAACGGCCGTCCTTGCTTCTGAACCTGTTGAGCAGGTCTTTGAGCTGCTTTTCGCGTTCATTCCAATCTATCGTTGATTTTCGCTCCGCAAACCTGCAGGCGTCGCAGACTCCCTCCGAATCAAAGGAAATGGTGTTCTTTTTATCTCCGGGTTTATTCTTGAATTCAACAACGGATGACGGCCGCTGGTTCGAGATAACGCACTTTTTGCAGAATTCCACTTTCAGCGGTAATCCGTACATGCCTCGTTCACTGTTTCGAGCCGTAATTTTTTCTTTCATAGCGTTTAAAGAGAAATAAAGTTTTTAAATATCCGCAAGCCGCTCAATCTGCTTTTTTCGGGATGAAATTGCACTCCAAAAAGATTATCGCGTTCAATCGCCGCAACAAAGCGGTGTTCTGCGTATTGTGAAAGTGCCACGACTTCCGTGTAATTGAGCAGCTCATACGAATGCATGAAATAAAAACTCTCAGCGGGAGGGATCCCTTTTAAAATGCGTGTTTTTTTAATGCTTTCCACCGGAGCCCAGCCCATGTGCGGTATACGGCCTTGTACGGCGATCTTCATGACCTCTCCTTCAATGAGAGAAAGGCCGCGCGTTTCCTGGAATTCGTATCCTTTTTGAGCCAAAAGCTGCATCCCTAAGCAGATCCCCAGCGTTGGAACGTGTTTGATCTTTGCGATGAGGGTTTCCTGTATGGGGGCGATCCCGTTCATAGCGTCCTGATAAGAACCGACGCCGGGCAAAATGAGCTTATCCGCTTTTTTTATATCGGCTGCCGCACGGATGAGGATGACTTTTACTTCGCTATCGCAGTGTTCCAGGGCTTTTTTGATGTTGAAGATATTCCCTGCCAGCCCGTAATCGACGATACCGATCAGTTGCTTCATGCGTTTACCCTGATCCCTTCGTTTCGCAGGTATGTTTTGATCTGGTTTATCGTGAGGTCCTTATAATGGAGCAGTGTCGCTATGGCAACCGCGTCTACGTTTGCCTTAAGAATGACATCTTTAATGTGCGAAAGTTCTCCTGCGCCGCCGGAGGCAATGACCGGTACCGAGACGCTTTCGGAGATCGCTTTGGTAAGCGCGATATCGAATCCGCGCCTGCGCCCTTCCGTATCAACCGATGTCACCAGTATTTCTCCCGCTCCCAATGCTTCGGCTTCTTTGGCCCAATCAACGGCATTTTTACCGCTGCGTATCCTGCCGTAATCCGTGTAACATTCCCACCAGGTATCCCATCTCTTTGCTTCAATTGAAACCACGACGCATTGCCTGCCGAATATCTTTGCCGCTTCGCGTATGAGAATAGGGTTACTTATAGCAGCGGTATTGAGGACGATCTTGTCGGCGCCGTGATGAAGCAGTTGCGCCATATCCTCGATCTTTGTTATGCCTCCTCCTACGCAAAAAGGGACAAAAATACGCTGCGCAGTTCCTTCGATATGCGGGTATATGATCGGCCGCCGGTATAGGCTGGCGACTGCGTCGACATAAAAGATCTCGTCAGCACCCTGATTGTAGTAGTCGAACGCAAGTTCCTCAGGGGTGCCCATAATGCGCAGCCCTTCGAAATGCACGCCTTTAATGACATGCGGCGGTTTTACGTCCAAACGGGCGATAATACGTATTTCTTTTTGGTCAACGGTGTTTATAGCCAATGAGAGTCTCCTGCAAGATGGAATGTAATGTTTTGTTCGGCAAAATCCCGGCGGTGCCGCTTCCATAGACCGGTGTTATCAAGGATGAATGTACATCCCCGCAGGTGTCGCAGCAATTGTGCTTTAGGAAGCGCATATTCTTTATGGTCGGTAATCAGGACGATTGCCCGGTTGGAGCTTTCCGCGGCGTCGAACGCCTT
>CAZJJL010000035.1:0-8602 GCA_964546325.1 uncultured Planctomycetales bacterium
ATCGTTCAGCCCGAAAAAATAAATGACGGTGAGGCCGTTACTATGGCCCGCGAGATCCGTAAGAAAATCGAAGAGGGCATGGAGTATCCCGGACAGATCAAGGTTTCGGTGATCAGAGAAACACGGGCGATTGAGTATGCGAAATAATTGGCGCACCGCGTATGGCGTATTGAGTATTGCGTTTAACGCGATACGTAATACACACGATGCAATGCGAAAACTATGAGAATATTATTTATTGGCGATATCGTCGGCAATCCCGGCAGGGAGGCGATCAAAAAGCTCGTGCCTATCCTGGTCAAAGAGGAGCAGCTTGATTTTGTTATCGCGAATGCAGAGAATGCCGCAGGTGGATCGGGGATTACTCCTGCAATTGCCTACGAATTATTCGATGCGGGCGTCGGAGCCATCACTTCAGGCGATCATATTTGGAAAAAAAGGGAGATATTCGAGATCATCGACCGCGATCCCCGGGTACTCAGACCGGCCAATTTCCCGGAAGGGACTCCCGGTAAGGGATGGGGGGTATTTACGACTCCGTCCGGCGCAAAGCTCGGTGTCGTAAGCGTGCAGGGAAGGGTTTTTATGGATCCGATGGAATGTCCTTTTCGCGCCTGCCGGCAGGCGATTGACCTTATTCGCAAAGAGACCCAGACAATCATTGTCGATATCCATGCGGAGGCAACATCGGAAAAGGTAGCGCTTGGTTGGTATGTTGACGGAGCGGTTTCAGCGGTGATCGGTACGCATACGCATATTCAAACAGCTGATGAGAAGATCTTGCCGCAAGGTACCGCGTTCTTGGCTGATGCCGGGATGACCGGCCCGCATTTTTCGGTTATTGGCAGAAAGATCGAGGATGTCCTTGAACGTTTTGTAAGGCTTTTGCCGCGCAGGTTCGATGTGGCCGAAAAGGATGTCCAGTTGCAAGGCGCCATTATTGATGTTGACCAAACAAGCGGTGTGGCGCGGTCGATTACGCGCGTGCAGAAGAAATTAGGCATTTGAGCATGGGCATACGAATGCAGGCATTCATCCGGAGAAGGCTATTTGGTTTTGTCGGGCAGCTGTTGTTCGTTAGCTTTACAGCTTTTTGTTTTGACGCAACCCTGCCGTATGCGCGCGCGCAGTCCAGCGCCGTGGAAATAACATTCGATAATAACGCCAATACGGTTCCCCTCTCAAAAGTTTTTTCTCCCAACATTGATCTGAGCGGTCGCGGGTTCCACCGCAATATTGCTTGGCCTCAAGGGATGTCCGCTCCCGAAGTCCTTGATTTTTGGCAAAAGGATATCAGTTTTTCCGGAATGTACCGGGTCCAATTTAATATGTGGGAAATTCATGAGCTTGCCCGGCAGAAGGAAGCCCAGGAAGCGTTGCTGGCGCAGTATGAATCGGTGATCAAGCGCATTAACGATGACGGAGGGGTTGCGCTTGTTTGTTTATTCGGTACTCCCGCAGGATTAGGGAAAGTCCTTGATCGACGCAGCCCCCCGTTTGATGAAAAGGCTTTTAAGGAGTTCCTCAAAACATATATCAGGCGGTTGAGCTGCGAAAAACATTTTACGGTTTGGTATGAGCTTTGGAGCGCGCCCGATCTTGACGCTTTTTATGTGGGGAGGACTCAGGAATATCTCTTGATGTACCGGGCTTTGGCTAAAGCGGTGCAGGAGTTAGAGGCGGAATACAAGATACGTATTCCGATCGGCGGTCCGGGTACAAGTTGGTGGTTCCAGAAGATCGACGGCAACACGGTTATCACTCCGGAGCGCAGTCTTATCTACGAATTGATACGGACGAGTTATCATTATCGCCTTCCGCTCGATTTTATTTCATGGCATGCGTATTCAACCGATCCCAAGGTTGAGCTTGATACGACGCTATACCGTAAATCATCGGTCGCGCTTATCCGCGACTGGCTTATGTATTTCCATTTTAACCGCGCTACGCCGCTTATCGTCGATGAGTGGAATTTTGATAGCGGGTTTAATGTGCTCACAGAGCGCGCGGAACGCTCACATATCGCCGCTAGTTATATCCCCTCCCGCCTGAAACGGATGGCTGAGGCAGGGCTAGATTATGCCGTTTATTATTCGTTAGAGGATTTTAAAGCAAATGCCGACGGGGTTGTGCAAAATGTCGGGGTTTTTACGTTTGATCCTCGTTTAGGACCGTATCAAGGCGCACCGAAAGCGACGTATAATGTTTTTCGTATGCTGCACATGCTTTTCCCCGCAAAGGTTGTATTCCCGACAAAGAATCAAGATGAGTTTTTGCAGTATGTGGTGACCAAAAAGGGCGGTGAATCCGCGATATTGATTGCCAATTATGTCGATCCTGATATGGCCGGTAATTTTCTTTCGCGTTCGATCGCCACGCTTGCCGATGGGAGCAGACGTATCCTGGTAAACCTTATTCGTTCCCGCAAAGTAACTCAGATTATGAGCGGTGAATTGTCCATAGGACAGGTGCGTCCCCTGAGCAGGTCGGTCCGAAGATTGCTTACGAAGGCGGTTATCCTGCATCAGCAGGCAAAGCGGTTTTTACAAGAAGAGCGGTTGGTGACCATAACGATACGGAATGTTCACGATACGTTGCGCATGAAACGGTACGTGGTCGACGATTCCTGCGCAGCCGGATGCAATTTTGTTCCTGTTGAGGAAGAGGACGTTCCTGCGCAGCCGATTTACCAGAAAAAAATCTTGGTGAAGCCTTATTCGGTGCAGCTGCTTATGTTTAACAAAAAGGTTGCCTTAGAACAATAGCGATATGGCCAGAAAAAACGCGGTTCAACCCGAGTTGTTCGGTACGGTATCGTCGGAAGATTCACGGCATATATATTCCGTGAGCGAGGTGACCCGGGACATCAAGGGGATCCTCGAGAATACTTTTTCTGCCGTTTGGATCGAAGGGGAGATCTCGAATTACAGGCCGTCGTCTTCGGGGCACTACTATTTTTCGCTCAAAGATGAAGGGGCCATTCTTTCGGCGGTGATATTCAAGGGCTCTTCCCGGAACATCAAGTTCAATTTTGAGGATGGTCTCAAGGTTATTTGTTTCGGCAATATTGAAGTGTATCCTCCTCATGGAAAATATCAGCTGATCATTGAGAAGATCGAACCGCAAGGAATCGGCAGTCTGCAATTGGCGCTGGAGCAGCTTAAAGCAAAGCTTGATAAGGAAGGCTTGTTTGACCAGGAGCATAAGCGGCAAATTCCTCATTTGCCGTCGAGAATAGGGATCGTTACGTCTTTGCAAGGCGCCGCGATAACAGACATTCTTAATGTCCTTGAGCGGCGGTATAAAGATGTGCGCATTATGATTCGCTCCGTTAAGGTGCAGGGGCCGGGAGCGCGCGAAGAGATCGCCGAGGCTATCGAGGATTTTAACGTTTGGAACGGATCGGCTTCCGCCGAAGAACGCGTGGATGTCCTTATCGTGGGCCGCGGCGGCGGCAGCATCGAGGATCTTTGGGCCTTTAACGAGGAGATTGTTTGCCGGGCGATATATCAATCAGCCATACCGGTCATATCGGCAGTCGGCCATGAACGCGATGTGACATTGGCTGATTTAGTGGCTGATCTGCGCGCGCCGACTCCTTCGGTCGCGGCGGAGATCGTGATCCCGAAAAAAGAGGATTTGGCGTCCCGCATCGGGGAATTGACCGCTGATCTTCGCCGGTCGCTCGTTGAGTTTGTCGCCGGGCACTCCGAAAGATTCGACGATTTGCTGCATCGTTTGCGTCTGGGGATGGAACATACGATTGCCTTGGAATCAAATGCCGTTGCCATGGTTTCGAAGAAGCTTTTTTTGTTAAGTCCTTTAGCGCTTGTGCAGAAATATACGGATACGGTCTCGCAGGTTATGCGCGCGATGACGGTGCGCATGGAACATTTTTACGCGATGCGTTCCGCTCAGTTTTCTAAACAGGTGGAAAAACTCTCGAGTTTGAGCCCGTTGAACATTTTGTCGCGCGGCTATAGTATTACGTTTTTACAAAAAACCAGTGCTATAATAAAAGATGCTTCTTCCGTGAGGCCGGGCGACGTCATAGAATCTCGGCTGCATAAAGGAGCAATGATCAGTACGGTAACGGAGGTGCGTAGCGATGGCAGAGATAAAGTTTGAAGACGCTTTAAAGAAGCTGGAAAAGATCGTTGATGACTTAGAGCGCGGTGACCTTTCTCTTGATGAAGCGTTAAAAAAATATCAGGAGGGGATTGAATTATCCCGTCAATGCGCAACGAGGCTTGAAGGGGCGAAAAAGAAAATAGAGCTTTTAGTGAAGAATAAAAAAGGCGAGTTGGAAGTGACGTCCGCTCAGGAAGGGATCACGGAAGAGTAATGGCTATAATCGAATCGATTCGAAGTCCACGGTCTTTGCGAAGAGTGTCTCTTGAGAAGCTGCCTCTTTTGGCTGAGGAGATCAGACAAAAGATCATCGGGGTTGTTTCTAAGACCGGGGGGCATTTGGCGTCCAGCTTAGGGACGGTCGAGCTTGCTATGGCGTTGCACTATTGTTTGGATACGCCGCGGGATAAGATCGTTTGGGATGTCGGCCACCAAGCCTACGCGCATAAAATTCTGACCGGAAGGAACGAGAATTTCGAATGTCTGCGCCAATTCGGAGGTATTACCGGGTTTCCCTGCAAAGATGAATCTGAGTTCGACCCCTTTACAACGGGGCATAGCTCAACGGCGGTATCGTTGGCGTTGGGGCTTGCCTGTGCGCGCGACATTCTTCCCGAGAAAGATTATTTCAAGGCGGTTGCCGTTATCGGCGACGGATCATTAAGCGGCGGGCTTTGCTTTGAGGGGCTCAATAACGCCGGACATCTTAAAAAGGATCTTTTGGTCGTTTTAAATACGAACGAAATGTCGATTGCGCCGAATGTGGGCGCCATCAGTACGTATTTGAATAAATTCATTTCCATGCCCATTTACAACCGTTTTAAGAATTCTCTCGATCATTTCGTATCTTCCCGTATTCCCCGGGGGAGCAGGATCTTAAAACTTGCCAACAAATTCGAAGAAGGCCTCAAAAACCTTTTTGTCCCGGGGATGCTCTTTGAGGAATTAGGGTTCCGTTACTTCGGTCCTTTTGACGGGAATAATTTGAGCATCTTAATCCCGACATTGCGGAAGATATTGCAGATCAAAGGACCGGTCCTTTTGCATGTGATCACTAAAAAAGGTAAGGGATACGCGCCCGCAGAAGAAGAGCCGGTGCGTTTTCATAGCGCCGCGCCGTTTGATATAGCGACGGGAAAAGGTGTCGTTAAATCGGGAGCTAAGCAGCGGTCGTATACGCAGGTTTTTAGCGAAAAGATCGCTTCATTAGCGGCTTCGGATAAGAAAATAGTCGCTATTACGGCAGCAATGCCTGAGGGGACAGGACTGGATATTTTTAGGGATCAGCACCCAAACCGTTTTTTTGATGTCGGGATCGCCGAGGGGCATGCTGTTTCGTTTGCCGGAGGCTTGGCAAAAGAAGGGCTTAAGCCGGTTGTTGCCATTTATTCGACGTTTTTACAACGCGCCTACGACCAGATATTTGAATGTGTGACGCTTCAGAACGTAGGCGTTGTTTTTTGTCTTGACCGGGCAGGAGTTGTCGGAGATGACGGAGCTACGCATCAAGGGGTTTTTGATATCGCCTATTTACGCAATATCCCGAATATGATCATTATGGCTCCGCGCGATGCGATGGAATTTGAGAATATGCTCGCATTTGCTGTCGGCCAAAATAAACCGGTGGCACTTCGTTACCCGAAAGATACCGCTCCCCTTTTAAGGTATCCTCCTTCTGCGCTTGCGCTTGGGAAGGCGGAGATTTTATGCCAGGGGAAAGAATTCGCGCTTATTGCTTTTGGGAGTATGGTAAAACCCGCCTGTGAGGCTGCCGAAATACTGCGCGCGGAAGGTATCTCGGGCACGGTGGTCAACGCCCGTTTTGCGAAGCCGCTTGATGCGGCGCTCTTGAAAGAAATTGCCGGGAACACGCGGTTTGTTTTCACGGTCGAAGACGGTGTTTTAGACGGGGGATTCGGAAGCGCGGTGAAAGAAGTTGTGGATGGTCCTGTTGTTCGGATAGGGTTACCGGATGAATTTTTGCCGTGCGGTAAAAGGGATGCGTTGCTGGCGAAATATGGATTATCGGGCAAGGGCATTGCGCATACTATAAAAACAACAATGCGGTAAGCGGTTAACGGTTAGCGCTTGGATTGGACCGCTAACCGAATACCGATAACCGTTACCCTGTAATTTATGAAAGCAATGATAAAGGTAATTATTGACCGTGAGCGCTGCAAAGGGTGTTTATTGTGCGTTCATGCGTGTCCTAAAAAAAGCATTTTAGCAGACGGAAAAATCAATACAAAAGGATTTACTCCTGTTGTCATGAAAAAGGATTATGAGTGCGTCGGGTGTAAATGCTGCGCGTTAGTGTGCCCGGAATGCGCCATTGTGATTATTAAAGAATGAATAGCTCAAAGCGAATATTGATGAGCGGTAATGATGCAATTGCCTGCGGCGCGATTGCTGCAGGGTGCCGTTTTTACGCGGGGTATCCGATTACTCCGCAGAACGAGCTTATCGCGTATATGAGCGAGCATTTAGAAGAAAAAGGCGGCGTTTTTGTTCAGGCAGAATCAGAGCTTGCTGCGATAAACATGGTTTTCGGCGCTGCAGCGGCCGGAGTGCGGGCGATGACGTCATCTTCAAGCCCGGGGATTAGCCTGAAACAAGAAGGTATTTCGTATATGGCCGGAGCGCAATTGCCCGGTGTTATCGTCAATATCATGCGCGGCGGTCCGGGTTTAGGTAATATTGCGCCGGCACAGTCGGATTATTTTCAGGCAACTCGCGGCGGCGGACACGGCGATTATCGTTGTATCGTTTTGGCTCCTGCAACGGTGCAAGAAGCATACGATATTATGGAACTTGCGTTTGACCTTTCGGATACATACCGAACACCGGGCATTATTTTAGGCGACGGCATTCTCGGGCAGATGATGGAACCCGTTGTAGCCGCGAGTCGCGGATCGAAGGTCGTAAAGAGTAAAGAGATCGCAAAGCCATGGGCGTTGACCGGATGTGCGGGAAGAAAGCCGAATGTCGTGAGATCTTTTCGTATGCACGAAGGGGAGCTTGAAAAACTCAACATCGAACTGCAGAAGAATTATGCGAAGATCGTTACCAAAGAGCAGCGTGCCGAAACGCTTTTTCTTACGGATGCTACGGTGATTATTGTTGCGTATGGGACTATGGCGAGGATCGCTATGGGGCTGGTAAAGCAGCTTCGCCGGCAAGGCGTAAAGGCCGGGCTTATCCGTCCCATCACGCTTTGGCCGTTCCCGAAAAAGATCATCGAACACTGTTGCAAGCGGCGCAGGGTTTCGTTTGTCGTAACGGAGATGTCGCATGGGCAGATGGTTGAAGACGTTCGTTTGTGCGTAAACGGCCGCCATGAGGTTGTTTTTGTCGGACGGGCGGGTGGCGGCATTCCCGAAGAGGCCGCGCTTATGAGGAAAATCAAAGGAGCAGTTCGTTGATGGAGACGCTGTATTCACCCCCGGGATCATTACGTCAGAAACAGACGCATTATTGCGCAGGGTGCGGGCATGGTATTGCGCATCGGCTTGTAGGAGAAGCTATAGACGATCTCAAGATCAAAGAAAGCGTGATCGCGGTTGCTCCTGTTGGTTGCGCGGTCATTGCGTATGACTATTGGGATTTTGATTGTTCGGAAGCAGCGCATGGCAGGGCAATGGCCGTGGCAACGGCGATTAAACGCGTGCGTCCCGACAATATCGTTTTTACCTATCAGGGAGACGGTGATCTTGCGGCGATAGGGACGAATGAAACCATTCATGCCGCAAACAGAGGAGAACATATTACCGCTATTTTTATTAATAACGCTATTTACGGAATGACCGGCGGGCAAATGGCACCGACAACGCTCTTGCAACAAAAAACCGCGACAAGCGTACATGGACGAATGCCGGGGGCTCACGGACATCCGTTGCATATTTCGGAAATGTTGGCGATGCTTCCGGCGGTATATTCTGTAGAGCGGGTCTCTGTGCATAATCCGGCAGAGATACTCAAGGCCAAAAAGGCGGTGCATCAGGCTTTTCTCCATCAGCTTGAGGGAAAGGGTTTTTCGTTGGTAGAGATTTTGTCTCCGTGTCCGACCTATATAGGTAAAACGGCGCAAGAGACGCTGCATTGGATCTCGGATGTTATGGTGCGGGAATTTCCTTTGGGAAAGATAAAATGACAGAGAGAATTCTTATTGCCGGAGCAGGAGGGCAGGGGGTTATGTTATTGGGTAAGATCCTCGCCGAAGCCGCGATGCAGGAGGGCAACTATACGACGTGGCTTCCGGCATACGGCGCGGAAGTTCGCGGTGGCACCGCATACTGCGCAGTGATAATTTCCGATGAAAAGATCGGTTCTCCGTGTATCGAGAAAGCGGATACGGTCATTGTGCTGAATAGGCCTTCGATGGAAAAATTCCGCGATCGTTTAAAGCATGCCGGGACCTTGATCGTTAATAGCGCGCTGGATCTTGTAGCGGCCGTCGAAGGTGACGAGGGTG
>CAZJJL010000035.1:8612-9788 GCA_964546325.1 uncultured Planctomycetales bacterium
CCGCCGGATGCCGTTACCAAGAACAGCGCTGCACAATGTCCTTGTACGGATATTGCCATGACGCTCGGGAATGTGCGGGTCGCCAACATGGTTGCGTTAGGGTATTATGCCGCCTTGAGAAAAACCGTTTCCATAGATACGGTTCTTCGAAGCATTGACGCGATCGCTCCGGTTAATAAAAAGGAACTCGTTGCGATCAATCAAAAAGCTGTTTTAGAGGGGGCCCGTTGCGCGCAGGAGGCTTTACCAAGGAGGATGTTGTTATGATCCGTGTTCGTTTTGCTCCCAGTCCGACGGGGAATTTACATATCGGCGGCGCGCGAACCGCGCTTTTTAATTGGCTTTACGCTCGGTCAAAAGGCGGGAAATTCGTTTTGCGCATCGAAGATACCGATACCGTGCGCTCAAAAAAAGAGTATGTTGATGAAATCCTCGGGAGCCTAACCTGGTTAGGGTTTACCTGGGATGAAATCTATTATCAGAGCCAGCGTTTTGATATTTACCGACAACATGCCGAACGCCTTTTGCAGGAAGGGAAGGCGTATGTCGAGAAGACCGAGGGAAAAGGAGAGGCGATTATTTATAAGGTTACGCCGCAAAAGATCGTCCTTCAGGACCTTATCCGCGGCACAATCGAGTTTGACGCCGCGGTCCTTAAAGACCAGGTGCTTATCAAGTCTGACGGTACGGCGACCTATAACTTTGCCTGCGTCGTTGATGACGCACTGATGAATATTACGGATGTTGTCCGCGGGGACGACCATATTTCGAATACTCCGAAACAGGTCCTTTTGTATCAAGCGTTTGGTTTTCCCGTACCGCGTTTTGCGCATTTGCCGTTGATCATGGGCATGGAAGGAGGCAGGCTCTCCAAACGCACCGGAGCAACGGCTATTTCCGATTACCGGAAAATGGGGTATATGGCCGGAGCGCTCGTTAATTACCTGCTTTTGCTCAGTTGGTCTCCGGGAGGGGATAGGGAGATTATCGACGCCCAGGAAGCAGCCTCGATTTTTGATATTACGAACGTTAATAAAACCGCCGCGACATTCGATTTGAAAAAGCTTGAGTGGATGAATAACCAATATTTAAAAGCGGCTGATACCGATATGCTGGTCGATTTGATCCTGCCACTTTTACGTGAAAAGGGTCTTGTCGTCGAGGGCAAAATTGATA
>CAZJJL010000035.1:9798-11824 GCA_964546325.1 uncultured Planctomycetales bacterium
AGAAAATACATCCGTTCTTTGGTACAATTATTTCAGCCGCGCATGACGGTTATCGGTGATTTCGTTGAAAGAGCGGATTTCTTCTTTACCGATGAGCCCTGTATGGATCCCGCAGCAAAGGAGAAATATCTTTCCGCCGATCTTTCCCGGGAGTTTGGTTCGTATGTTGCGCGTCTTGATGCGTTGACGGATTTTAATGTCGTTTCCATCGAAGAAGCGTTCCGGGCGGTCGTTGCTGATTTCCAAACCGAAGCAAAAAAGTTGATCCATCCCGTTCGCGTTGCCTTGACCGGGAAGACGGTCGGGCCGGGATTATTCGAGGTTATTTATTACTTAGGCAAGGAGCGTTCGAAACAGCGGTTGTTGAAATGGGTGAAAGGAGTTTCGTGATGATCGATAAACGCATTACGGCAGTAGCTCTTATCGGTGTCGGTTTATTGGCAGGATGCCAGACGGTTGCCGGAACCACGTGCGGAGTAGCGCATGGCGTTGCCACGGGTGTTGTATCGACGACAGAAGGGGCGGTTAACGGGGCAGTGAATGATACCGCCACGGCTGTCGGTGTGGTCGGCTATATCGACGATTGGATCAAGAAGACATTGTGGTAGAAGGAGGGGGTGTTATGAAAAAAGCGGGAGCTCTATTCCTCGGTTTTATATTCCTTATTGCCGTTTCCGGTTGCCAGACGAATAAAACAAATGTCGCTGAAGGAGCGGTTATCGGTACCGTGTTAGGCGCGGCCGCAGGCGGCATCATCGGTCATCAGGGCCACCATGGCGGGGAGGGCGCGGCAATAGGAGCTGCGGCGGGTGCTTTGACCGGAGCGCTTATCGGGGCGCAGGTGAAAAAATCAGGCCAGACAAATACCGGCTCTGTTCCTGCGCAATCTTCGGCGGCGAATAATCCCAATCAAATGAGCATGCAGCAGATCATCGATCTTTCGAAACAGGGCATAAACGAATATGTTATTATCGATAAGATCCGTCTGACGAATTCAAAATTCGTTTTGACCGAAGATGATGTCGCGACATTAAAGAGCCAAGGGGTTAGCCAGAATATCATCTCGGTCATGCAGGGGGCTGCCTAGTCCTAGAGAACGCGGGGTGTTTGATGCTTGAACAAGCGCAAAAAGATTGTTTGACGGGTTTTTTTACCCGAGAGGGCTTATTGCAATATTTGGAGAATCTTGTCCTGGAGTCAAGTTCGCATAATAAGCCGTTTTCTATTGCGCTTATCGATCTGGATAAATTCAAAAAGTTCAACGATAAATTCGGGCACATATTCGGAGACGAGGTTTTAAAATATACAACAAGTACGCTGCGGCTGACGTTCTTTGAGGATCAATGCGTTTTTTTCCGGTATGGCGGCGATGAGTTTATCGCGATTTTGCCGGGGAAGACTGCCCGCGAAGCAAGTCAGCTTTTCAAGCAATGTATCACGAACCTTATCCGCCGGCCGTTTTTGTACAAAAATAAATTTTTCAAGATATCGATCAGTTGCGGGATCGCCGGTTTTCCTCTTGACGGAAAAACAATGGATGCGCTTATCCATAAAGCGGATTCAGCGATGTATTATTCAAAACGTCACGGGCATAATCTGATCACGCAGGCCAGCGCGATCGCCTTCTTAAAGGCTCGCCGGGTCGTGCTTGCGTTTCTCTTATTGGCCGTGATAGCCGGCGTTGGCGCCGTCGTATATCGGGCAAGTTTGAATAAATTTATCAGGCCGACGGTTAAACAGATAAAGAATATACAGATCATTTCAAAGCCCGCTAATCTCGATAAAGTTGTTTTAAAGAGCGGGGACGTTATCGAAGGCAAGATCGTTGCCGAAACCGCCGATCGCGTGTCGGTTAACCTCTACCTGGAAAAAGGAGAGGGCTCGACTATCGTGAGCAAGGCTGATATTGACCATGTGGAGCGCGGCAGCGCCGAATAATTTTGGCTTGATTTCATGGCGATCGGTAGAGTATACTAAGCATCTGTTACGGTGACGCCGGTTGAGCTTTGGGATTTTTATAGAGCGT
>CAZJJL010000035.1:11924-12177 GCA_964546325.1 uncultured Planctomycetales bacterium
GACGTCCCGCAAAGCGGGATAGTGCAAAGAGAAATTCGTAAATTTTACTGCCCTGCGGAACACAAGAAGTTTTTTATTTAGCGTGACGTCCCGCAAAGCGGGATAGTGCAAAGAGAAATTCGTAAATTTTACTGCCCTGTAGTGCAATGGTAGCACGACTGACTCTGGCTCAGTTAATCATGGTTCGAGTCCATGCGGGGCAGCCAACCTTGACGCTCAGGCGAACATCGAGCGTTCGATGCAGTAACAAGCG
>CAZJJL010000036.1:0-12166 GCA_964546325.1 uncultured Planctomycetales bacterium
CTTCGGATATAACACTCGTGGATCCGCCATGCCTGCGGCTTATTGATACGAGGATCCGCTATGGAAAGCTCCATTTTGTCCTTTATTTCCGTTCATGGGACCTTTGGGGAGGATTTCCCTCAAACCTTGGCGGGTTACAACTGGTGAAACAATATATGGCAGAAGAGATCGGCGTTGGCGACGGGGAAATAATTGCGGTAAGTAAGGGATTGCATTTGTACGACTATAGTTGGGAGCTGGCTAAGTTGCGAACAAGTAAGCCTTCCAGCCAGTGTAAAGTTTAAGGGGATGGCATGAGTATTCCATACGAAGGATTAGAACGTAGGCAGCATGACCGTGTTGAGCATGTAACGCCGCTTGCGTATAAGATCTGCAAAAAAGAAACGGTCACGCAACTTTTGCAGGGATATACGTCCGATGTGAGTCAGGCGGGGATTCTCTGCCGTTTGTCAGATCAGGTGCAGAAAGACGATATCTTATGGCTTTCTTTTGATCGATCGACGCTCATGGTATGCGAAGAGCTGGAAAAGAACAGCCTTATCTATCAGAATGGAGTGATCGGAAAGGTCGTGCGCATCGAACACCGTTCTGAAGGCGTTTACGATGTTGGGGTTCATTTTATTACCCGTTCCGAGAAAGATTTTTCTGATTTTTCTCATATTTATTCTCGAGTACACTTTACGTTAGGTAGTAACAAGAAAGAGCAGGGGAATGAAGAAGGTTAATGCCGTTGTACTCGGAGATGGTGGATGGGGAACAACGTTAGCGATCCATTTGCATAAAAGAGGACATCAGGTCACTCTTTGGGGCGCATTTCCCGATTATTGCGCGAAGATGGCTCAAACGAGGCGCAATGCTCAATTTTTGCCCGGGATAGCGATTCCGAGAGGTATTCAGATTTCCAGCAGTTTGTCCGAAGCGGTTTTTTGTAAGGATCTTATTGTTATTGCCGTGCCTTCCGTGTATCTGAGAGGTGTTCTTACCAGGCTTAAAACAGTGCAGTTTTCGCGGCATACGCGTTTTTTAAGCGTTGTAAAAGGTATTGAAACGAGATCTTTGAAACGCATGTCGGAAGTAATCCATGAAGAGTTGGGTCCGGTGAAATTGGCGGTTCTTTCCGGTCCGACCATAGCGCAGGAACTTGCGCACGAACAAGCTACGACAGCGGTAATTGTTTCGCGGGATGCCGCATTGCGAAAAGAGTTGCAGAGTGTGTTCATGTCCGGCACGCTGCGCGTGTATACTAATGATGACGTGGTTGGAGTTGAACTGGGCGGGAGTTTGAAAAATATCATTGCGATAGCGTGCGGTATTGCCGATGGTTTAGGTTTTGGATCTAACGCAAAGGCAGCATTGCTGACGCGCGGTTTAGCGGAGATCTCGCGGTTGGGTAAAGAGATGGGCGCTAAGGTTTCTACGTTCAGCGGTTTGAGCGGGTTGGGCGATCTGGTTACGACGTGTGTCAGTCATCAGAGTCGCAATAGATTTGTTGGCGAGCAGATTGGGAAAGGGAAGACTTTGAAGCAGGTCATGAAAGGCATGAAAATGGTCGCTGAGGGTGTGCCGACGACAAAATCAGCGTATTTATTGGGCAAGAAATGCCATGTTGAATTGCCGATCATTAATGAGATATATGCGGTTTTATATAAGAATAAATCGCCTCGCCGTGCCGTTGTCGATTTGATGGGCCGAGTGGGGAAGCAGGAGTAGGGTACATTTTGAGAAGGTAATTTTTTCGGGGCGTGGCTCAGCTTGGCTAGAGCGCTTGAATGGGGTTCAAGAGGTCACAGGTTCAAGTCCTGTCGCCCCGACTAATTTAGAGTGAAGTTGATGGGGACTTGGCAGTGTGTTTTAAAGGAGTCTTCCCACCTCATGAGCACTGACGTATTCGGTGGTACTTCACGGGTGAAAAAGAAGTTGCTTGGTACGTGGCAGCGTGTTTGATGTTGGAGATTTTACCCTGCACCTGTACGATGCGTTCTCATAAAGTATACGCAATAAGGTGCCAGGATAAGCAAAATCGTATCCGATATTTTTCCGCAGGTTCTCAAAATTCCCTTTGATTTGCTTCCTTCCGCATGTATAATAATATAGTTAATATCGTACATATAATTGATGTACTATGATAGAGCGTAACCAAGGGGGTTCTTATGTCGTATGGCGGACCTGAAAGAAGAAAAAGCTCTCGCATCATGGGGCGGTTTATCGTTTCGTACCGTGTCCTTGAAGAGCACGATAGCATCGATGTTACTCAGACTAAGAATTTGAGTTTGGGAGGGATGCTTTTAACGACAAATCGTAAGTTTGATGCGGGAACGAATCTTGCTTTGGAAATCAGGCTCCCGTTCGATCCGAACCCGATTATGCTTATCGGAAAAGTCGTTGAATCCAGAGAGATTACAAAAAATCTGATATATGATACGCGATTGGCATTTTTAGCGGTTGACGAGCGGCATCGCGAGATCATCGGTTCCACGGTTGATTATTATTTGAAAAAAGGGCCATCATGAAAAAAGTTACGGTTGGAGTAGTTGGTTTTGGCAATGTCGGTGCCGGGGTTATTAAGATCTTGCGCGACAGAAAAGGGTACTTAGCGGCTAAAACGGGGATTGAGATAGTCGTTAAGAAAATTTGCGATAAAGATATCACCTCGAAGCGCAATGTTTCCGTCGATAAAACGCTTTTGACGAAGGACATACATGAGATCCTGGATGATCCGCAAATCGATATTCTGGTTGAATTAATGGGAGGGGTTAATCCCGCAAAAGATTTTATTACGCAGGCCCTTCTCAAGGGTAAACATATCGTTACCGCTAACAAGGCGCTTTTGGCAGAGCAAGGCAGGGAGCTTTTTGCTTTAGCTCAAGACCGCGATAAAAGCATTTATTTCGAGGCATCGGTCGGCGCGGGAATACCGATACTGAAATCGTTACGCGAAGGACTTGTTGCGAATAAGTTTGTCGATATCTTTGGTATTGTTAACGGCACATCGAATTATGTTTTGTCTCAAATGTCGAAAAAAGGTTGTGATTTTTCCGAAGCGCTTAAGGACGCGCAGAATAAAGGATTCGCGGAAAAGGACCCTACGCTTGATATCGAAGGGATCGATTCGGCTCACAAGCTGGTTATATTGACGTATCTTGGATTTGGTAAGCTTGTCGGGATGAAAGATCTTTTTGTCGAAGGGATCTCGAGGGTTACGTTGCAGGATGTTGAATATGCGCGTGATCTGGGTTTTGAAATAAAGCTTTTGGCGATCGCAAAGAATGTCGATGGTGAGTTGGATCTCCGTGTTCATCCGACACTGGTTCCGAACGGGCACATGTTGGCGTCCGTTAACGGCGTTTTTAACGCGTTATATGTTTCAAGCGACCTTGCGGGTGATTTAATGTTCTATGGCCCGGGGGCCGGACAACTCGCTGCCGCATCTGCGGTTGTTTCCGATATTGTTGATCTTGCGCAGAATATGAAGGCGGGGATGTTCCGTCCGAAACTCAATATTGTTGAGGATAGCGCGATCCAGAAATTGCGAAAGATCGATGATGTCCAGGGCAGGTACTATGTCAGGCTGATAGTATTGGATGAGCCGGGGGTTTTGGCAAAGATCGCCAGTATCCTGGCAAAGTTCGGTATCAGTATAGCGTCCGTTACCCAAAAAGAGCGCATTGCGCGTATGGGTTCGGTTCCTATTGTGATGATATCTCATGAGGCTCGAGAGAAAAATTTGCGATTAGCGATTGACGCTATCAATAAACTTCAAGCCGTTGCTCAAAAAGCTGTTGCGATCCGCATCGAGGAACTCTGATGAGTCGTATCGTCGAACCTTTTTCTTCCGGTAATGCTCATCAGGGAATAATCCAGGCATATCGTGCATATCTTCCGGTAACTGCTCAAACGCCCGTTGTTTCGTTGCATGAAGGGAATACTCCGTTATTGCCGGCGCTGCGTTTATCCGCGCTGGTCGGCGACGGTTGGCAGGTTTTTTTAAAGTATGAAGGTGCCAATCCTACGGGTTCTTTTAAGGATCGCGGTATGACCATGGCGATCTCCAAGGCGGTTGAAGAGGGATCAAAGGCGGTTATTTGTGCTTCAACGGGGAACACGTCAGCTTCTGCCGCGGCATATTCTGCGAAATCCGGATTGCGTTGTATTGTTCTGATACCGAAAGGCCATATTGCGCTGGGCAAATTGAGCCAGGCTATGATCCATGGCGCAGTTGTCTTGCAGGTGAACGGCAATTTTGATGTTGCTCTTGAGTTAGTGCGGGAGATCTCGACAAAATATCCTATCACGCTGGTGAATTCGCTTAATCCGTATCGAATAGAAGGACAGAAAACGGGTAGTTTTGAGATATGCGATTGTTTAGGTGAAGCTCCGGACTTTCAGGTTATGCCTGTCGGTAATGCGGGGAATATAACCGCGTATTGGAAGGGCTATAAAGAGTATAAGTCCGCAGGGGTTACCAAGGAACTTCCTGTTATGCTTGGATTCCAAGCGGCAGGATCAGCGCCTATCGTGCAGGGACATCCTATAAAAGATCCGGAAACTATAGCGACCGCAATTCGTATCGGAAACCCTGCGAGCTGGAAACAGGCAGTTGAAGCGCGTGACGAGTCAGGCGGAAGAATAGATTCGGTGACCGACAAAGAGATCATTTCGGCGTATACGTTGCTTGCGGCGCAAGAAGGGGTGTTCGCTGAACCGGCTTCGTGCGCGTCCATCGCAGGATTGCTTAAGTTGGCTCACGCCGGGTTTTTTAAGAAAGCCAAGGCTAAGACCAAAAAGATCGTTTGTATTTTAACGGGACATGGGCTTAAAGATCCCGATAGGGCAATACAGTCCATTCAGAAGCCGAAGATCGTGAAACCTACCCTTATGGCCATCCTTAAGGAGATTGGGTATTAAGTGTTCAAAAGCAAGCGGGTGTTGATTACAGCCGGTCCTACCTGGGTGCCGATTGATGATGTTCGGGTAATCAGCAATAGTGCATCGGGAGAAACCGGAATTTTATTAGCGAAGGAAGCGCGAAAGCGCGCATTTGGTGTAACGTTATTGATGGGGCCGGGAACAGTATACCCGAAAATGCCGCATGTTGTTTTGAAGCCGTTTCGTTATTTCGACGAGTTGAGGGCTTCTTTAAAGCAGACGCTTACCAAAAATGTTTTTGATCTGATCATTTTTGCTGCCGCTGTCTCTGATTATAAGCCGGCTCGCGTTACGTGCGGAAAAATGAACTCGGGTAAAAGTTCTGTTTCACTTAAGTTGGTTGCGACGCCTAAACTCATTACTGAGGTAAAGAAACTGCAACCCGGAGCAACACTGGTAGGTTTTAAATATGAGCTCGGACTAAAAAAAGAGGCGCTTATACATGAAGCGCGCACGCTCATGCGAAAATCTTCCGCGGACATGGTGGTTGCTAATACGCGCAAGAAAGACGGATCGTATTGCGCCTATATTGTAGAAGCGTGCGGCGCTGTTTCAGGGGAGATTAATTCGAAAACGGCATTGGCTAAGATATTGTTCACGAAGTATGAGCATATGATCGGATAACATATGAAATATATTTTACTTGTTGGCGACGGGATGGCTGATTATCCTATCGATGATTTAGGGAAACGCACCCCTTTGGAAGCGGCGAAAACACCAAATATGGATTTTTTGGTCAAGAACGGTTCTCTCGGCCGCGTCAAAACGATCCCCGCGGGGTTGAGCCCTGCCTCTGACGTTGCCAATATGTCTATACTTGGCTATGATCCGAGAAAGTACTATTCGGGGAGAGGCCCTCTGGAGGCTGCGAATTTAGGAGTTACGCTTTCTGCCGATGATGTTGCTTTTCGGTGTAATTTGATAACCGCGCAAGGAGACATTCTTGCTGATTACAGCGCAGGCCATATCAAGAGTAAGGAGGCTGCGCAATTGATCAATTTCTTGAATGACAACCTGGGCTCCGATAGGATCTGTTTTTATCCCGGTGTCGGGTATCGTCATTTGATGGTTGTCAAAGAAGGCGCTAAAGATAATTTAGAGTCGATCAGCTGCAAGCCGCCGCATGATATCACGGGGCAGAGTATCAAAAAGAATGTCCCGAAAGGAAAAGGGGCTGAGCTTCTTATATCTCTTATGCAGGATTCCGTTCCTATCCTGGAGTCCCATGAGATCAATCATGTGCGTTTGGATCTCAAGGAGAATCCCGCGAATATGATCTGGTTGTGGGGGCAGGGAAAAAAACCGGCTATGCCTTTGTTTAAAGATAAATACGGGGTTGAGGGGAGTGTTATTTCCGCGGTTGACCTTTTGAACGGACTGGGCAAGATCCTTGGGCTTGATGTTATTAAAGTTCCCGGCGCAACGGGTTATTACGATACGGATTATGAGGGTAAAGCAAAGGCCGCATTAAAGTCGCTTGCATACAAAGATTTTGTCTTCGTTCATGTCGAAGCTCCTGATGAAGCAGGGCACAACGGTGATTTGCGCGAGAAGATCCTTGCTATCGAGCGCTTCGATCAGATGGTTGTCGGCACGATCGTGCAGGGGCTTGCGCATCGGGATGATGTAAGGATTCTTGTTTTGCCCGATCATGCAACACCTGTTTCGGTGAAAACGCATACTTCGGAGCCCGTTTGTTTTGCGCTTTTTGGCAATGACGTGACCCGGAATGGCTTTCAATCGTATTGCGAAAAAGAAGCCGATAGCTCGAAACTGTTTTTTGAGCATGGTTTTGAATTAATGGAATTCTTTATGCGTCAATGAGGAGGATGTAATGAGCGGAAAGTTGATCGTACAGAAGTTCGGCGGTTCATCGGTCGCGAATGTCGAACGTCTGCAGAATGTAGCGCGCAAGGTTGTCACGTACCGTAAGCAAGGGCATCGTTTGGTGGTCGTTGTTTCGGCAATGGGAGATACGACCGATGAGTTGATCGAAAAAGCAAGTTTGATCAATCCCGATGCTCCCGAGAGGGAAATGGATATGCTTCTTGCGACAGGAGAGCAGATCTCTGTTGCGTTGCTGGCCATGGCGATCGAAAAACTCGGATACGAAGCGATTTCTTTTACCGGTATGCAGGTAGGTATTATTACGGACAATAGCCATACGCGCGCGCGAATCGTTGAGATAAACGCTCATCGCATCAAGGCCGAATTGGCGCGCGGCCGGATCGTAATTGTAGCCGGCTTCCAGGGGGTCAATCCTAACCAGGATATTACGACGTTGGGTAGAGGAGGATCCGATCTTTCGGCTGTTGCTTTAGCTAAAGAATTATCCGCTGATGAATGCGAGATCTATACGGACGTAGAAGGTGTTTATACGACTGATCCACGGATCGAGCCAAAGGCCAAAAAATTAGAGGCGATAACGTACGATGAGATGTTGGAGATGGCTTCTTTAGGTGCTCAGGTTATGCAGGCGCGCTCGATCGAAGTCGCTAAAAAATTCAATGTTCCTATTCATGTCCGGTCTTCACTTTCGGATAAGCCGGGTACGATGATCATTAAGGAGGTTACGCGAATGGAGGAAGTACTTATAAGCGGGGTTACCCTGAATAAGAATGAAGCAAAGATAACCGTTTGTGAGGTCCCGGATAAGCCCGGCGTTGCGGCAAGAGTTTTCAATGAGCTCTCGGGCGGCGGAGTCAGTGTTGACATGATCGTTCAAAATGTCAGCCACACCCGAAAGACGGATATCTCTTTTACGATCCCCAAAGTGGAATTGCACAAGGCGATCAAAATCGTCAAGAAGACATCGGATACGATCGGCGCGGGCGATGTTCTGCAGGATGAGGATGTCGCGCGTGTTTCCATTGTCGGTGTCGGTATGAAATCGCATCCGGGAGTTGCCGCAAAGATGTTCGAGATATTGGCGCGCGAGAAGATTAATATTGAAATGATCTCCACCTCAGACATCAGTATTTCATGTATCATAAAGAAAAAGGGCGCAGAGGCGGCAGTACGCGCGTTGCATGAGAAATTCGGGTTACATAAAGTTTAAGGGTTTTTGAGGCAGGAAGGACGTGATAGCATGAGCGTGTATCTCTACGATACCACATTGCGCGATGGTTCTCAAAGCGAAGGAATTTCCTATTCGGTAATGGATAAAATACGCATTGCCGAGGAGTTGGATATGCTGGGGATCCACTATGTTGAAGGCGGCTGGCCGGGATCCAATCCAAAAGATATGGAGTTTTTTACCCGGATGGTAAAAAAACCTTTGCGCTATGCAAAACTTGTCGCTTTTAGTATGACCCGCCGAGCCGGGATAAAAGCCGAAGATGACGCAAGCCTGAAAGCGCTCTTGAAGTCGGGAGTTTCCTATGTCACTATTGTGGGGAAGACCTGGGACTTGCATATTACCGACGTTTTGAGGGTTTCTTTAGAAGAGAATCGTATTATGATCAAAGATACGATTGCATTCCTGGTTGCGCATGGTATTACCGTTTTTTATGATGCGGAGCATTTTTTTGACGCATATGGATCTAATCGTGAGTATAGCGTGAGTTGTCTTCTGGCTGCACAGGAAGCCGGCGCAAAGGCTGTGTGTTTATGCGATACCAACGGAGGAAGCTTGCTTCCGGTGATCGCGCGTGTAGTCGCCGACGTTAAATCGCGCGTTTCGGTCGATGTGGGGATACACTGTCATAATGACGCGGGTCTTGCGGTAGCAAATTCGTTGGCAGCGGTGGAGGCAGGCGCTTCGATGGTGCAGGGCACCATGAACGGGTATGGCGAGCGTTGCGGTAATGCCGACCTGGTGCCTATTATCGCAAATCTAAAATTGAAAATGGGGATCGATTGTGTCAGCGATGATCAGATCAAGCAATTGACAAAAGCGTCGCATTTTGTCAGCGAGATCAGCAATATGAAACAACGCGGAGATCAGCCGTATACCGGAGTTTCCGCTTTTGCGCATAAAGGCGGCATGCATATCAACGCGATGATGAAGAATCCGAAGACATATGAGCATCTCGATCCTTCATCGGTAGGCAATCATCGCCGTATGCTTGTTTCTGAGCTCGGCGGTAAAACGGGAATCCTCATGCGCGCGAAAGAAATGTCTCTTGATCTTGGTAAAGAGGACCCGAAAACAAAGAAAATATTGGAGCTTATCCAGAAACTTGAGCATGAAGGGTATCATTTTGAGGCTGCGGAAGCAAGTTTTGAGCTCTTAATGAATAAAGCGTATAAGAAATTCAAGAAATTCTTTGAGCTTGAAGGATTCCGTGTTGTCATTGAAAAATCGAAGAGTAAGAAGATCACCTCGGAAGCGATCATTAAATTGAGCGTTAAGGGATCCCGGGAGCATACGGCAGCTGAGGGTGATGGCCCCGTAAATGCGCTTGATAACGCGTTGCGAAAGGCTTTGAAAGGATATTTTCCTGCGCTTTCTAAAAGGCACTTGTCGGATTTTAAAGTGCGTGTACTTGAAGGAAAAGAGGGGACAGCCGCGCGCGTGCGCGTACTTATTCAATCACAGGATGAGACGGATACCTGGAGTACCATCGGGGTATCGGAGAATATCATTGAAGCTTCCTGGCAAGCGCTTATGGATAGCGTCGAATATAAATTACTGAAAGACCTTCAGGGAAATTCACTGCCCACGCAGAATAAACGTTCATGAACGAAATTCCTTCCAAATATAACCCGAAAGAGACAGAGGACGGTTGGCTCCTTAAATGGCAAGAGTCCGGGGCTTTTCAGGCGCGCGTCAATCCCGACAAGAAACCGTTTACGATCGTCATCCCTCCGCCGAATGTGACCGGTATCCTGCATATGGGGCATGCGTTAAATGATACGATCCAGGATATTCTGATCAGGTATCATCGTATGCTTGGCCACGAATCGCTTTGGATGCCGGGCACGGACCATGCCGGTATCGCCACCCAAAATGTGGTTGAAAAGAAACTCGCTCGTGAAGGGCTCAAGCGGCAGGACCTCGGCCGCGAAAAGTTCATTGAGCGTGTTTGGGAGTGGAGAGAAGAATATGGTTCGACCATTATCCATCAGCTTAAGAAGCTCGGTGCGTCATGCGATTGGAAGAGACTGCGTTTTACCATGGATGAAGAGTATTCAAAAGCCGTGGTCGAGGTTTTTATCAGGCTTTTTGAAAAGGGACTTATTTATCGGGGGAGCCGTATCATTAACTGGTGTCCCCGTTGTCAGACCGCGCTGTCTGACGAAGAGGCTCCGCATCACGATCTTGACGGGAATTTATATTATATCCGGTATCCTCTCAAACACGATCCTGATCAGTATGTGGTTGTTGCCACGACAAGGCCTGAAACCATGTTGGGCGATACGGCAGTGGCGGTTAATCCTAAAGACAAACGGTATAAAAAGATCGTCGGTAAAACTATTGTGCTACCACTTGTTAACCGTCAGATCAAAGTCATCGCGGACGCCATGGTTGACATGAAATTCGGCACGGGCTGTGTAAAGATCACTCCCGCGCATGACCCGAATGATTATAGTACCGGTAAAAAACACGACCTTGATTTTATCAATGTCATGTATCCTGACGGCAGGATGAACCAACACGCCGGTGATTATAAGGATATGGATCGCTTTGAAGCCCGGCATGTTATTCTCGAAGATCTCAAAGAAAAAGGTCTTTTAGAGAAAGTTGAGCCGCATACATTAGCAGCGGGACATTGTTACCGGTGCCATACGATCATTGAGCCGTATCTTTCGCGCCAGTGGTTTGTTAAAATGAAACCTTTGTCAAAACCTGCTCTCGATGCTGTCAAAAAAGGGAAAATAACGTTCCATCCAAAACGTTGGACGAAAGTATACCTGAATTGGATGGAGAATATCCAGGATTGGTGTATTTCAAGACAGATATGGTGGGGCCATCGTTTGCCCGTGTATTACTGTAAAGATTGTCAGAAGCAGGAGATGCTCTCCGGTGTTCAAAGTGCTAAGTTTAAGGAAAATAAGAAAGAACATGGGGTTATTGTTTCGAAAGTAAAACCGGAAAAATGCCCTGATTGCGGATCTTCGGAGATTGTCCAGGATGAAGACGTTCTTGATACATGGTTTTCGAGCTGGTTATGGCCTTTTGCTACTTTTTATTGGCCTTTTGAAACAGCGAAAGGGGTTGATGTCGAGGCCGCGAAAAAGGAGCTTGCCTATTTTTATCCTACTGCCGCATTGGTCACCGCACCTGAAATTATTTTCTTTTGGGTTGCCCGCATGATCATGGCCGGTTTTGAATTCATGGGGAAAGAGCCTTTTAAAGATGTCTATATCCATGGAACGGTACGCGATATCGACGGTAAGAAGATGTCGAAATCCTTGGGAAATATCATTGACCCGCTTGAGATCATACAGGAATATGGCACTGATGCTCTGCGATTCAGTTTGATATCGATAACCGCTCAAGGACAAGATGTTTTCCTTTCAAAAGAACGTTTTGAGCAGGGCAGGAATTTTGCGAATAAGATTTGGAATGCCTCCCGTTTTATCATGCTTAATTTAGAGCCGGGGGTTGCTCGCACGGATTTGTGCCAATTCGTAAAAAAAGAAGATTTGGATATAACAAACCGATGGATCCTGAGCAGGTTCTATACGACGCTTAAGAATGTGAATAAGTATCTCGATTCGTATAAGTTCAACGAGGCGGCAAACCTTTTATATTCGTTCTTTTGGCATGAGTTCTGCGATTGGTATCTTGAGATCATAAAACCCCAGATCCAGTTGAAGTCCAATCAAGTGGTTATGTTCAAAGTTCTCGAGAAAACGCTTCGAGCCTTACATCCGTTCATTCCCTTTATTACCGAAGAGCTCTGGAGCCGAGTTAATCCGGGAGCAGGTTTAATCGTGACGAACCCGTGGCCGCACATTCAGGAAGACCTGATAGATAAGAAAGTCGAAGCCAAGATGGGCATTGTTTTCGATGTTGTGACGGTATTGCGGAATATGCGGGCAGAATTGGAGATCCAGCCTCATGATGAGGTGTACGCGGAGGTTTATTGCGCTGATAAAACAAAGCGAGCGCTTTTAGATTCCATGACCGCATATATTCAAAATCTCGCGCGTTTAAGTAAGCTTGCGATCGGTGACACCTACGCCCATGAACCGGGTCGGTTTGTTTCTGTTTCTTCCGATATGCATGTGGTCATTCCTTTAGCCGGGGTCATCGATATTGAAAAATATCGCGTGAAAATAACGCAAAGGA
>CAZJJL010000037.1:0-2873 GCA_964546325.1 uncultured Planctomycetales bacterium
GTTCTTCAGAAGGTTGCGAAGCCTTTTGTGCTTCAGGTCAAAATAATAGCCGTTCGTGAAAAGATCAAGCTTCAATCCGTATTCCTCAGCTAACGACAATTCGAGGTCAAGAACACGGGAAACCAGCGGTTCTCCGGCAGTATTCAGCTGCATAACCAGCGCAGTTGGAAAAACTTCCCGCGCAAACTTCACGAGATATTTCTCGTCAATAACCTCGGGGCCTCTTCCGGCTGCCCATCGCACCTGTTGTATGCACATCGAGCAACGAAAATTACAAGACTCATCCGTGATCATATTGATATAATTCGGATACCCGCGCATCAGGCTGCGTTCTTCCCGCTGATCTTCCCGCAAAAGCTTGATGTTCTCTTCTTTTTCCTTTTTATACCGCTTGAAAGCAGGCAAAGGAAGCATTCGAATATCCATAGAACTCCTTAACGAGCATCCGTCAAAAACGGGTACAGACTATTACAACGTATAGATAAGCGTGCTTAAATACCCTTGTTCAAAACAAACAGAACATTCGGGATGCCGTTTACCTCCACAAAATGCTTCTCGACGCTCCCGGTAATAACGATTGTTCCAAATCGTCTGGAAATCATCCTTGGTAATATCCCCTGCGACCGGATGCGTCGGAGCCCAACAGGTAACGATCTTGCCAAGGTTATCGATATATGCCCTTTTCCACAAAAACCCGCAGAAAGAATTATAACAAATCGGCTGTCCCTGCGCATGGTGCTGGCGATCATATCGAAGGGGAAAATTTACATTGATTTTATATTGCCTGCCGAGCATTCGCGCGGTCGCAAAAATCCTGGTTATTTCTTCATCCATTCCTTCAATCGATTCTTCTTTAAGGTCATCCGTATAGACATCCAAAAGAGGCAGATGGACGGTATCCGCGCCAATTGCATGCGCAAACTCGACCATCTTAGGGACTTCATGCATATTCCTGCGCATAACAACCATCGTGATAACGAACTGCGGCCATTGAGAGCGGGGTAATTTCTTTCGCTCTGCCGCAAAAAAACGCATATTCCTTACCACCTCATCAAAACAAGCCCCTACCCGGATTGACGAATACGTTTTCTTTACGGGAGAATCAAACGAAAAAGAAACAATATACGCATTCCGGGCAATTCGCTTAATCCTCCCGGGTCTTTTATTGAGCAACGTACCGTTCGTGATGATCTCTAGCTTTACCCCGTATTCTTCCGCCAATTGGAGTTCCAGATCAATAGTCGGCGAAAGCATCGGTTCTCCACCCGTGTTCAACGTTAAATGTTGTGCGGTAGGAAAAACCTGTTGCGCAAACCGAAGAAGGATCTTTTCGTCCAATACAGGAACCGGCGCATTACCCCGGATCCTTTCATTCTGCCGCTGAATACACATAATACAGCGCAAGTTACAGGCTTCACCGGTCAGAAGCCCGACAGAAACGGGAAGCCCCAACGCAATGCTCCGCCGTTCCTGGATATCCTGCTCCACCAGACAGGCGTTGAATCGTTTCAGTTTGATATATCGCTTGATATTATTGTTGGGAGAAAGCCCCATCTTATTTCTCGACAGATGCTTGATGAAGGAGTTTTTTGATCGAAACTTCGTTCCCCGGCTTGAACTGCACGGCAGAAAAATACCATGCCGAACCGTCATTACGACGATACGTCCGCAATGCTACACCGGTAATTTCAACTGTTTCCTGCGAAAGTAAACGGACGCAAACGGTTATCTCTGCCTTAGGAAACAATTTCAGCTGGCGGGTGGCAAGCAACGCACCACCCTCTGAAACATTGATCAAGAGCCCCGGCTCAAGAGTGGTTGCCCCGTCTTCTTCAAGGGAGAACGTACATTCCAATGATTTGGATAGTTCCAGGCGAGAATATTTCCTGCGGTTTAAGGGAGAAACCTCACGCAACAGTTTAACAATTTTCCCCATAGCGGGCTCCTTTACCTATTGGCATCGTTACTGTCGGAAACAGATACCGCAACAAGCGGACCGGGAGATGCATTGTAATAGGTAATCGTTACAGGATCATTCTGGAGAAGATCATCCAATCCTATGGTCTCACCCGCACGAATAACCTGCGCATCTTCAGCAACCGTAAACGTCATTTCATCATTGCCATCGACTTTTACGACGATTTTTGACCCTACCCAATCAACCGACAAAACATTTCCCTCAATGCTGCGGGTAGGACGATTCCGATCAATATGATACGCAAACGCCACCGCACTATGCACGCACACCGCTATAACCACTGCACACACAACCGCGCAAATCTGCATATATCCTCCTTGTATCCTCGAAATTATTGTAATGCCCCGGACAAGAAGCGTCAAGGAGAAAGAAGTACGCGAGTCGTCTATGGTCTATGGCCTATGCGTGCTATCCAATGTCTTCGATGCGCCATCAATACACCGTAGTTGGTAATGGGAACATGCGCTTTTTTCGCGATATTAACCCGGTGCAAAAGCTCGCGCCGGTTTACCATACAGCCGCCGCAGGTTATGACGAGTCTATAGCGGGATAGGTCTTCGGGAAAATCACCTCCTGCCGTAACTTCATAATGTAATTCCTTATGCGTATAGTTCAAAAGCCACGTAGGGATCTTGGTTCGGCCGATATCTTCCGGCTGCACATGATGCGTACAGCATTCCGCGATCAAAATCTCATCTCCGTCTTCCAAGGCATCAACAGCATATACTCCATCGACAAACGCGGCGAGATCCCCCTTGTGCCGGGCAAAGATCGTCGAGAATGACGTCAACGGAATATCGCGCGGAACAATATCCCGCACCGTCTCAAAAACCTGGGAATCGGTGATCACGACCTTCGGCCTCTCTTTAAGCGATCCAAGAGTCTGCGCCAACTC
>CAZJJL010000037.1:2883-11832 GCA_964546325.1 uncultured Planctomycetales bacterium
CAGAAGATCGCGCATTACTTGCACTTGAGGTAAAATAAGCCTGCCTTGCGGCATCGCAGTATCAATAGGACACACTAAAACCGCTGTTTCTCCCGGCTCCATAAGATCTCCAACAAGCGGGATAGGTGACCAATGCCCCGGAGCAATATCAATGATCTTTTTTTTAAGCTCCTCGATACCGTTCTTGGTGCGCGCGCTTACTGCTTGATACGCATACCCCCGGTCATGCAGATATGTTTGCGCCAAATCACCCGCGCAATCCGATTTATTGATCACAAAGAGAAACGGCAGTTTTTTATTCCGGAGAACCTCAACAAGCTCTTCCTCAAAGCGATCGATAACAAGATCCGGGGTCACCACGATGATACCGACATCGGTCTTACGCAACACGGCATGCGTCCGCTTAACGCGTTCTTCACCCAAAAGCCCTTCGTCGTCAATACCGGCGGTATCAATAAGCATACACGGTCCGATCGGGTTGATCTCCATTGCCTTATATACCGGGTCCGTCGTCGTACCGGCAACCGCGGAAACAATTGCGGTATCCTGTCCGGTAATCGCATTGATCAAACTCGATTTACCGGTATTACGTTTCCCGAAGATCCCTATGTGCAACCGATTACTTGCTGGCGTTCTATACATATCCCACCTCTTTTATATGTTTTAAACCGTCCCCTCTCGAAAACCGAATAGTCCTGCCCATTGACCTGGCAAGATTTTCCATACATGCGACGCACGCGCCTTCGGGCTCATCAATGCATTTTTTACCGGCATAAATATCATACAGCTTGCGACACGCAACCGGCGTAAAATTCGGCATAATCACATTCGCGCCCGCCTGTAACCCTTCAACCCGGTAATCTTTATCCATGCTACCTAAAGCGGTCGTCGCCGGTAAATGAGTATCCTTTGTTACCAAACGCGTCAACGCCAGCGTCTTAAGCGTCAATAAAACATCCCCACGGAGACTTTCTGATAAGCGCGTTTGCGCATGCGGGATGAAGGGGCCGATACCGATCATTTCAAAGTTTTCGCGTTGAAAAAAAAGGATATCTTCGGCGATCGTTTCTATGGTCTGTCCTTTAAGCCCGATAATACCCCCCGAACCGGTTTGATACCCTAATTCCTTGAGCCAGCGTAAACACTGCAGACGATTCTCAAAACTCATCCCGGGATGCAACGACTCATACAACGGTTTATTCGCTGTTTCGATCTTCAACAGATACCGGTCTGCGCCTGCCTGACGCCATGCCCGGTATTCAACAAAAGACCGCTCCCCGACACAGAGAGTGACCGCAATATCAAACTGCTCCTTGATCCTTGTTATGATCCCGGCAAGCCACGAAGGCTCAAGCTCATCCTCTTCTCCCGACTGCAAAACCACGGTTGCGACCTTATCCGCGGATAACTTTCCGACACTCGCAATTATTTCATCGCCGCTCATACGATACCGTTGTAATGCCTTATTATGCTTATTAAGTCCGCAATAATAGCAGCTGTTTCGGCAGTGGTTTGAAAACTCAATAATGCCGCGCAAAAGGATCTCGTCACCGACGAATTGCTTGCGCACTGCATCCGCATAATGAAAAAGCTCCTGCTGTTGATCCCGCTCAAAAGAAAGAATGCGCTCAAGGTCTTTTTTTTCCGGAACCCCGGCATTATACACAGCATCAAGCAGCGCGCGCGCGTTAGACAAATTCATCGCGTTTTCCTTTATCGATATCGGAAAAATATGCCTGAAGGATCTTTTTATCTTCGGCAGAAAGCTTGCTCGTAAGCTTTTTAATAGCGCCATACCCCTTCAGTCTGACTTTTTCAGAAGCAAAATCGTCGAGATATTCCTTCAGCGTAATAAGGGCGTTCATGCTGCATTTTCCTTTAATGGTCCCGGGTTTTGCTAAATTCATAAAAGCCTCTCCGGTACGCTCTTTTCGATAACAGGCAGCGCAGAAGCTCGGTATAAAATCGCGCTCTAACAACGAATCTATAACGTCATCCATGCTACGCTGATCACTTAAGGAAAATTGCCCGGGGGTTTCGGCTAAACGGCCGTCGCTGTAGGCGCCGGGCGCCGTGCGGGATTCGGCGCTTGCCTGCGAAACACCTAACGTAAATAACGTGTCCCTCATCGCAGGGGATTCGCGTGTCGAAAGAATGATCCCCGTATAAGGTACGGAAAGACGCAAAACCGCGACGATCTTCTTGAAATCATCGTCGCTCACCTTACATTGTAAATTCTCAACAAAGGGCACACCCTCTGCGGGCTCGATGCGGGGAACGGAGATCGTATGGGGACCGACGCAAAAACGTTTCTCCATATGCTCAACATGCATCAACATCGCCAATGTCTCGAAACGCCAATCATAGAGACCGTACAAAACCCCGATGCCGATATCGTCAATCCCCGCGGCAAAAGCGCGGTCTACGGCATCGATCCGATTATCCGGATCTGCCTTCGGGCCCGTAGGATGCACATACCGGTATGTTCCCTCATGATAGGTTTCCTGGAAAAGCTGGTACGTGCCGATTCCTGCCTTTTTCAATTTCTTGAATTCATCGACGGAAAACGGCGCAAGATTAACATTCACGCGCTTTACTTTATGCGGCCCGACACTAACGGAATAGATAGCCTTGATTGCTTCGAGGCAATAATCAATATCCGACTGGCCGTCAGGTGCGGCTTGACCGCTTACCATTAAAATGCGCTTATGACCCCTCTTCAGAAGCCAGGCTACTTCCGCTTTGATTTCGTCCATAGCCAATGCGCGACGCTTCGTAAGAGTATTATCTGACTTAAATGCGCAATATAAACATGCGTTGGAACAAAGGTTGCTGATATACAGGGGCGCAAACAATACGACGCGCTTGCCGTAAATACGGTCCTTTACGTCCGCAGCTGCGGCAAAGATATCCCGTAACAGCGCATCATCCTCGATTGCCAGCAATGCCGCCGTTTCTTCAAGCGTCAAGCGCCGTAAAGACCTGCTCTTAGCAAGTATCCGTTCGATCTCGGAAGGAGCAACCCTTGCCGCCTGATGCAATAAACCGTCGATCCTTGATTCATTAATATGGAGCATCAATTCCCCTTACTCAACGCCGACTTTACAGAAACCCCTTTGATCTTACCGAGTTTACCTGTTAAAGCACCTACTTGATCGGTCGTGGAATCAACGATTAAAACAATGACATTCATATTTTTCTTCGCATGAGGGATCCCCATCCGCCCGAGAACAATTTCCCCGAATTCCGTTAAAATCTGATTGACTAACGGCGCTTCCTCTTGACGATTTTCAACGATGATCCCCACAAAACCAAGCCGTTTATTCATAATAACCTCCTTATCGTTCGGTACGAACGATCTTCCTATCAAAAACCATCTGCATCATGCCCTTTGTAAACCCTGCGCAACAAAAATCCCGATTCCACCGCCGGTGAACTCCATGCGGTAAAACCGGGATAAAGAATGCTTCTGCTTATTCTCTCCCTTGGGCTCAGATGAACCTCCTCACCGCAGGATCGTACGCGTAACTATACAGTACGGATTATTTCTTTATATTCTCTTCTATTGCCTTTAAAAGAACATCCGGCTTAACCGGTTTTTCGAGTACGGTCTTTACCGGCAACCAATCGGCGTCAGCCTCAAACTTAAACGGCAGATTCATTTCCCGCGAAATACCGGTAATAAGGATAACGGGAATATCTTTCGTCGTAGCATTCTCTTTGAGGGAACGCGCCACATCAAAGCCTTCGCTTCTTTTTGCCATCATCACGTCTAAAAGGATTATATTCGGCGATTGGCTTTTGGCAAGCTTGCTACCTTCTTCCCCATTGGAAGCGGAAACAACATCAAATCCCTTTGCTTCCAACAACGTTGATATCGCTTCCACAAAATCAGCGTCATCATCGATCACTAACACTTTATTCGCCATAGGTCCTCCTTTAGGAAATAGTATAACAGTTTCTGCCTACAACTACAAGCGTGTTACCGCTTATAACTCCTGAGAATCTCCTGGACTTTCTGAGGGGTAAGGTCGCCGTAGATCTTTTCATCGATCATCATAACAGGAGCCAATCCGCATGCCCCTAAACATCGGGTTTCTTGTAAGGAAAAAAATGCATCCTCGGTCGTCTGTCCGATATCGATCTTAAGTTCATCTTTTACCGCGCGTAATATCTCTTCGGCCCCTTTGACATAACAGGCTGTCCCCAAACAAACGGAGATCGTATGCTTACCTTTGGGGGTAAGATTAAAGAAATGATAAAATGTCGCAACCCCCCAAATATGCGCCGTGGGAATGCCCATTTCAGCGGCAATCGCGTCCATAACTTCCGCGGACAGGTATCCATAAAGACCTTGCGCCTTATGAAGCACGGCAATAAGATAGGATTCGACACGCTCCTTCTGTTTTACCCCCTGAATAAACGTTTTAAGTTCCTCGAGTCTTGTATCTTTTTGTGCACATCCGCAAGCCATTGCCTATACCCCCCTTATCGCGCTTTGATCTCGGCAGGAACGATCCCCGCCGGAGTTTTTGCTTTATAATGCGTATGCAAATATTTATGCGACACCGGCCCTAACGGCCTCCCTAAAAACTCTTTATTTATTCTCTGAATATCCGGATTCTCGTGGCTACGCCGGATAGTTTTCTGCCGGTCAAGACCGTATAAGGCATCCGCGCGTTTTTTAAGGCACTCTTCATCAAGCGGGATGGAATTGTAGCCGGCATAGGGCTGGCCGCCGCCGCCGATACATCCGCCGGGACACCCCATAATTTCGACAAAATGATACTTCTCGGGATCCTTGCGCACCATGGATAAAAGCTCGTTGGCATTACCCAATCCATGCGCAACCGCTACCCTGATCTCTTTCCCGTCGATGACAAGTTTGCCCTCCTTGATCCCTTTCATGCCTCTAATGTCGGCGATTTCAATATCAAGAAGCGTTTCTCCCGTATAAAGCTCATATGCAGTCCTGATCGCCGCTTCCATAACACCGCCGGTAGTCCCGAATATAGCTCCTGCACCCGAAGATAACCCCAGAGGCTCGTCAAAATGCTCTCCCTGGATATCGACAAGATCGACCCCCGATGACTTGATCATCCAGGCTATCTCACGAGTGGTAACGACGATATCGGTCGAAGGCATCCCGTCAACCATCAATTCCGGCCGCGCCGCTTCGTATTTCTTGGCTGTACAGCACATAATAGCGACATTAAGGATCTTCGCCGGATCAAGCTTCATTTTCTTGGCAAAGTAGGTCTTGGTCAAAGCGCTCATCATGGACATCGGCGACTTACACGTAGAAACATTATCGATAAGATCGGGATAAAATTGCTCGAGGCATTTCATCCAAGCGCTTGAACAAGACGTGATCATAGGAAGCTTTCCTTTCCCCTGCAGCCTTTCAAGGAACTCGCTTGCCTCCTCCATAATGGTCAGATCCGCGGAAAACTGGGTATCAAACACATAATTAAAGCCGAGTTTACGCAAAGCCGCAACAACCTGCCTCTCCATGTTTTGACCCGGCTCCAAAGCGAATGCCTCACCGATAGCCGCGCGTACCGAAGGAGCGATCTGCGCTATTTTGATGACCGACGGGTCGTTAAGCTTTTCAAAAACCTGTTGTGTGTAGCTTTTCTCCACGAACGCTGCCGTCGGGCATACGTTAATACACTGTCCGCACGTCGTACAAACGCTATCCTTAAAAGGCATATCGTACGCCGGCATAACAACGGTCTTAAATCCCCGATGCGCATGTCCCAAAGCATTAACGCGCTGTACCTCGGCGCATACACGCACGCACCTGCCGCATAAAATACATTTATTAGGATCGCGCACAACCGACGTCGAAGAAAGGTCTTTTTCGTAATGCTTGCGCTCGCCCTCAAAATACCGGTGCCGGATACCCATTGCATAGGCAAGCCGCTGCAACTCGCAATTACCGTCCCGCTCGCAGGTATGGCAATCCAACGGATGGTTGTCGAGGATGAGTTCAACGATATCCCTCCGGGCAGTCCGGATCTCTTTTGTATTCGTATGGATCTTCATCCCGTCGCTCACCGGATACGCGCATGACGCCACATAGTTGCGCATGCCTTCAACCTCGACGATGCATACGCGACAAGCTCCTTCGATCGAAAGCTTAGGATGATAGCATAAACGCGGGATGCGAAACCCCAGCTTATCCGCAGCCTGCATAATAGTCTGATTCGGCTCAACCTGATAGGGTTTGCCGTTTATATGAACGGTGATCATCTTCGTCTCCATGATAGCTCCTTACTTCTTGCTAATCGCCGCAAACTTACAGGCCCTGAAACACTGCCCGCAACGGATGCAAAGCGATTGATTAATTTCGTGCTTTTGTTTTGCCGCGCCGCTAATAGCATTGACGGGACACGCCTTTTTGCAAGCCGTGCACCCGACACATTTTTCGGTAATCGCATACGACAAGAGGTTAGCGCAAACGCCGGCTGTACAATGTTTTTTCTCAATATGCTCTTCATATTCCGACCTGAAATTCTTGATCGTGCTCAACACCGGGTTTGGCGCAGACTGGCCTAAACCGCACAGCGACGATTTCTTGATCATATTGCCTAAACGCTCGAGCTTCTCGATATCTCCCGGAAGCCCCTTACCTTCGGTAATGCGAATAAGTATCTCGAGCATGCGCTTCGTTCCTTCGCGACACGGCGTACATTTACCGCAGGACTCATTTTGGGTGAATTCAAGGAAAAACTTCGCGATATTAACCATGCACGAATCTTCGTCGATAACGATCATACCTCCCGAACCCATGATGGAGCCGGCGCTGGCAAGAGACTCATAATCGATCTGGGTATCGAGATATCCTTCCGAAAGACAGCCGCCTGATGGACCTCCGGTCTGGATCGCTTTGAACTTCTTATTGCCCGGGATGCCGCCGCCGATATCGTAGATCATTTGCCGCAAGGTCGTGCCCATCGGAACTTCGACGAGCCCGGTATTATTGATCTTTCCGGCCAACGCAAAAACCTTTGTCCCTTTGCTCTTTTCGGTACCGATGGAACGGAACCATTCCTCGCCGTCAAGGATAACAACAGGCACATTCGCCCACGTTTCTACGTTATTGATCAGAGTCGGTTTTCCGAAAAGCCCTTCAACCGAAGGATACGGAGGCCGCGGCCGCGGCATTCCGCGCGAGCCTTCGATCGAATGGATCAATGCGGTTTCTTCCCCGCAGACAAACGCTCCGGCGCCAAGTCTGATCTCGATATCAAAAGAAAACGATGAGCCAAGGATACGCTCGCCAAGGAATCCTTCCGCCCGCGCAGCCGCAATCGCTTTTTCCAACCGCTTGATCGCCAGCGGGTATTCCGCACGTATATACACAATGCCTTTGCTGGCTCCGATCGCATACCCACCGATCACCATACCTTCTATAACCGTATGCGGATCACCTTCAATAGTGCTTCGGTCCATAAAAGCCCCGGGATCCCCCTCATCGGCATTACAAATAACATATTTTTCCGCTTCTTTTTCCTTTGCCGTAATCTCCCACTTGAGTCCCGTCGGAAAACCCGCGCCGCCGCGGCCGCGCAACCCTGATCTCTTGATTTTTCCGATAACGTCCTGCGGTTTCAAATCCGTAAGCACCCGGGCAAGCGCTTCGTACCCGCGGACAGAAAGATAATCGTCGATATTCTCCGGATCAATAATACCGCAATTGCGCAAAACGATACGCATCTGTTTGCCGAAGAATTTGACATCTCCGAAAACCCGAAAAAAACGGTTATATAAATGGTCTTCTTCGATGACAAGCCTGGAGACCGGCTTCTTATGCACGATATGCGATTCAATGATCTCCGGAATATCCGCCTCGGTCACTCCGCCGTAAATGGTATACCCGGGATTGACGATAATGATAGGCCCCTTGGCGCACATCCCCAAACAACCGGAAAGCACAAGACGAACCTTGTTCGTCAAACCGTGCTTTTCCAGCTCTTGCGATATCAACGCCTCGAGCTCTTTCGATTTTTTTTGCATACACGTGGTGCCGTCACATAGAGTAATCGCGTATTTCTTTGCCATGATTCTATCCTCGCCTCGCTTAATTAATGACCCATTCCTTTATGATTTCGTCTTTCTTGATATGCCGCTCGATAATCTCCTTTGCTCTTTCTTTCGTCACCTTGCAGTATTTCGTGGGGATCTTGCCTTCTTCGACGATCTCAACCGTCGGCTCAAGATTACATCTGCCGGCGCACCCTTTTTGGCTCACATAAATATCAGTCATGCCGTTCTTCAGCGCTTCCTGAAAAACCTCCATGACTTCCTTGGAACCGGCAGCGATCTCACATGTCGCCATGCCGACATACACGCGTTTCTTAGAAAGATATCCTTTCGAAACGATCCTGCTGATTGCTTCGGCGCGTTTCTTTTTTACAAGCTCGAGGGGAGTAACCACCTTATACCTCCTTAGCAATACGAAAAGCAAACGAGTTTCCCGAAACCTTCGGCTCAACCCAAATATTCCCTTTGTGCTTTTCAATGATTTCTTTGGTAATGAATAACCCTAACCCTGTGCCCTGGACCCGGTTTGTTTCCGATGAAATGATCCGGGAGAATCGGTTGAATAACAACGCTTTTTTGTCAAGCGGGATGGGCGTCCCGTCATTATATACTTCGATCTCAACACTATCAAAAAGAACCCGAGATGTGACCGTGATCGTACCGCCCTGCCTACCGTATTTGACCGCATTACCGATCAAGTTATGGGCGACGATCCGCAAGAGATCGGGATCAGCTTGAACCTCCAGAGACGCAGCAACAGAATTGATGATCTGCATCTGCCGCTTCAACTCGTCCTCGGAGTTCTCCTCGCTGCTCGTGCACTCCACATGCGGAACTTCGAGATCCATTTTTAATATAACACCTGCTCATGAGCGAGCAACTGGGGTTTTGGGGTTTTGG
>CAZJJL010000038.1:0-8859 GCA_964546325.1 uncultured Planctomycetales bacterium
CTGTCGAGCATAGCAATCGTCGTTGTTCGGTCAAAATACCGGTCCAGTAATGCCATGGGGTTGTTGGCGGCGACCTGCTCGGAGAAACTCTGTGTATAGAGATTGCTCTTGGCGGTTTGGCTTATGATCCCTACCCAGCGAAGATAGCGTTCTTGCGTAGGAAGAACCGCTGCGTTGAGGAAGCGTTTTATATTGCGCAACCGGTTTTTAGGATGAATGGAATCAGAGATGCACCGGGATATGCCTTGAGCGGCTTTTCCGAATAAGGGCGGTAATTTCCAAAGTTGTTCTGCAAGAAGCATTGCCTGGTAGCGCTCGTATCCGGCAAAGGTTTCGTCCCCGGCGTCGCCGTTTAAGGCTACCGTCACGTATTTCCGGGTCTCTTTTGACACGTAATACGTCGGGATGCATGATGAGTCGGCGTACGGTTCGCCGAATCTTTCCACTAACATCGGGAGTATCTCAAGCGCATTCGGTTTTACGATGAATTCGTGGTGTTCGGTCGAATATCGTTGGGCGATATTCCGGGCATAGGCTAGTTCGCTGAACGCGGCCTCTTGGAACCCGATAGAAAATGTTTTTACTTTCCCCGAAGATAGTTCTGCCATAAGGGCTACGACGGTGCTTGAGTCGATCCCTCCGCTTAAGAACGCTCCAAGGGGCACATCGCTGTAAAGCCGTATGCGCACCGCTTCTTTGAGCAGCCGTATCGTTTCAGCTGCCGCGTCGGATTCGCTGATGGAGAGTTTTTTCGTAAAATCAAGCTGCCAATACCGTTCGGTCTTTACGACGTTGTTCTTAAGGGTGAGCATATGGGCAGGCGCAAGCTTGTGAACGTTTTCGTAGATGGTTGACGGAGACGGTATGTATCCGAATGAAAGATACGAATCGATAGCGTCTGTTTTGATCTTTTTTGCGATCAAGCCGCTTTCAAGAAGGGATGCGAGTTCCGAAGCGAAACAGAAGTGTATTCCGTCCCAGTAGTAAAACAGCGGCTTTTTGCCCGCCCTATCCCGGGCTAAGAATAAGGTCTGCTCTCTTTTGTCCCAAAGGGCGAAGGCGAACATGCCGCGCAGATACCTGAGGCAGTCTTTCCCGTATTCTTCGTAGAGATGAATAACGGTTTCGGTGTCGGTTTGCGAGGTGAACCGATGCCCTTTTTCCAGTAACTCATTGCGTAATTCATGAAAATTATAGATTTCTCCGTTAAAGACGATCCAGACCGATCCATCCTCGTTTGTCATCGGCTGGTGTCCGCTTGAGGAGAGGTCGATTATGGTAAGTCTGCGGTGGCCAAGGCCCACGCGTATAGGGGCAGGATCGTTGTGATCGCTGCAATAGATGCCTTGGTCATCAGGTCCGCGGTGTTTAAGCGTTGCGAGCATCGCATCTATCTTTTCAGGCTTGACCGTTTCTTTGTTCCTCGTATGAAGTATTCCGCAGATTCCGCACATAGGATTATGTCTTTCGGCAATGAGTGGTGTATACGTTTTGTAATACCGCGATGAATTTATCCGCATTGGCAGAGAGCGAGTATTTTTCTATCAGTGTTTTTCTGCCGGCGCTGCCTAGTCGCTGGCGCAACTCCTTATTCTCTATCAACAGTGCGAGTTTATCGAACCACTCTTTTTCGTCCCGGGCAAATAAGCCGTTTTGTCCCTCGGTTATGATCACATTGTTGAACCCGACCGGAGAACAAACGCACGGGATTGCGACACTCATATATAAAAGCGCTTTGAACCCGCATTTGCCTTTTGTCCAATCATTGTCAGGCATCGGCATAATACCGATATCGAATGACTGAAGCAGGGAAAGCTCTCCTTCCAATGACCACGGTTTGCTGGTAATGGAAGCAACGCCGGGGACTTCAAATTCTCCTCCTACGATAGTGCATCGAACATGCGGGTACGTGTTGACGAGTTTTATCAAAACAGTGCGAATCGCCGTAAGGAATAAACTCGTGGTAACGCTCCCCATCCATCCGATGACGACTGTTTCTTGGTGAGGTTTTTGTACCGGCACATAGGTGTTTTCGTCTACGGGCGTGGGAATGATACTGACGTTGCGATTGTATTGTGACGCGAATGCCGCAAGGTATGAATTCCCTGCGATAACCGCCGAGCTCAGCGCGATAATTTGCGAGGTTTTTTGCGGATTCTTGAAGGCCTCGGCAAAAAAGTTCGATTTACAGGTGTCGGATAGAAAGATCGCGTCATCAAAATCAAAGATAATCGGTTTATTCATACGGCTGAGTATTCTTTCGAAAAACGCCCCTCCTATCGGATACGCTTGACGGTGGATTACGACGATGTCGTAGCGGTGCACAAGAAAGAGATCGATGATCCGCGTGAACGTGCCTTTGAGAAAAAAGAATATTTTCTGCAGATGGGCGCCTTTGTTACGGTACAGCATTTTAAAGGCCCGTGAACTCCAAAACGGGCGGAAGGTGTATTCGATGCCGTGTTTTTCAAGATACGGGAAATACTGTTGTATCCTATAACGATTGCTTGCTCCTTCGGTAGGATACGGTACCCAGAATAGTATTTTCATGTTCTTTTCAGGAGTTTTTGGTAAATGCTATTGTACCGAGATACTCCGTATTCAAGGGAAAAATATTTTTCAGCAGTTGCCCGGCACCGTTGTCTAAGCCGCTCTCCTTCGTGTAACAGGAGGCGCAACTCTGCCGTTGCCTGTGCGTATGCCTCGGTCGTGAATGCATCGATGATGACGCCGACTTTTTCGTCAACGATAATACGCTCGGTATCGCCGATGCCTCTATTCATAACGACCGGAAGGCCGCATGCCAGATTCTCCGCGAATTTCGTCGGAGAGGACGCGATCTTGGAGAATACCGGTTTAATGAACATAAGGGATGCCTGGCAGGTACGCAGGGTTTCCGGAACTTCTTTATGGGGAATACCCGTGATGGTGTATGAGTCTATAGGGACATTTTTTTGATCCATGATTTTTTTTGCAAAGGAATGGTCGGTCATGGTAAGAATCAAAAAATGCGCTTTAGGTATATCTTTGATAAGGGTTTTAAAGAAGTCAGCCATTTCTTCGAGCATGTACCATGTTCCGAGGGAGCCTGTGTACACAAGGGTGAATGTATGGTGTTCTTCGATGCTTGCGACAGCGCTCACCTGAACGGGGGTGAATACGTTTAAGTCAACGCAACAAGGGATCGTGGTAATATCGAGCGCATGTTTTGATCCCGAGAAATCATTGCGAAGAATAGCAGCGATGCGTTCGGTAAGCACCACGATGCTGTCTGCCTGTACGATGAACTGTCTATCGAGGCCGTTGACAAGAGGGAACAGTATTTTTGTGAGCGGGCTTTCTTTTTTCCACATCCCTCCATCGACGTATTCGTGCGCTAACATTCCCCGCCTGTCATAGATGAATTGAACTCCGAATAGTTTTGATATAACCAGCGCGATAACGGCGGGAACTTCTGCCCTTGCGTGAATGATTTTGATCTTTTTAGAGGCAACTATGCATATTCCCGTAAAGATGCCGACGCAGATGTCAAAGAGCGTCGATAGCACCTTCGGGAATTCATGATATGTTAGGGGGGTCCAGCGAATATCGTTTTCCGCAAGCTCGCGCGCAATACCGGCGACAAGCGACGGGTTTTGTACGTTCTTTTTCTTTTCGAATGAGAGCAGGAAAAAATGCAGATCGTTTTTGCACAGGCCTTTGAGGTAATTAATGACCTGCGACTGGCCCAGAGCGCCAAGGGCGCCGTCATACGTGATATAGAGGACATTTGAACGGTTATCTGCTGTTTTTGTTGTGCTCATATTTAGTGTGTTCGAACCGCTTTTCTTGGCACTAAGAGTTTATTTTGTTCAAGCGCCGTAAATATCTGATCGGCAACGATGCGTTGTCCCGCTGCGTTCAAATGGCTGTCTCCTTCTATGTAAGCTTGTTTACCGCTGCGGTAATACGTACGCAATGTTTCAAGCGGATCAACGAAAAATACGCCGTTCTTACGTGCGAAATCTTTGAGTATGACCTGGGGCTTTGGCGCAAGGTTTGCATGTATTACCTGGAATTCGTCGGGAATGACGACGAGTACCAAGGATATCCCTCTTTTTTTACAGAATACGGCAGTTTCTGTTAATCGAGAGAGATATTTCTCCCACATAGGTGCGAAATGTTCTCCGGAGCGGTCATCGTAGAATTCTTCCGAGGCATCGGAGATGCTTTGCAGATCTCGGTTTTTTTTGCCTATTCTTTTTGCCAGGACATATAATTTCATTTTCATGAGGGCATTATATAAGGCAGTCCTTCGGAGCGCTTTTTTAAACGGGATCGGGATCTGTTGATATGCTTTTTTATATTCCTGGGATAGATAATAATCTTCGACATCGTTCCGGTAGAATTGCAGAATGACGATATCAGGTTTAAAATGTACGCCTCGCGTATAAAGGTACTCGCTTTCGAAGTCGATCGTTGCTCCTCCGTGGCCGGCGTTGATGACTTCCGTATGTAAATCGGGAAAACGGTATCGAAGCGTTTGTTCGAGCACCTCGGCGTATGTCTCTTCTGCCTTGACACCGATGCCGAACGTAAACGAATCTCCGATTGCAAGGATTGTTAAGCCGCGGTCAGAACGCAGTTCATTATCCCTGATCCCTTGCGAATTAATATGCACGGGAAAGGGTTTTACCTGGTCATACCACTTTTCCAGGTATGATTGATTAGGCGCCATATAGGAATATCCGGTCGTTGTGTCGACATCCCACTCCATGATCCTATCGGGAAAACCTGCCAGCCGTAGCCCAAATTCCAGTATGATCAAGAAGATGATAATGCTTGATAGTGCCAGGATGAAATTACCGATGATAGACGGAGGAAGGCGTTTTTTCATGTTCCGGGGCTTTCGTGCGCTGGGGTGCTTGGTTTTAGAGCAGCGTTGTTAAACATAAGCACATTGATACCCACCGCGCTTAAAATAAAGATGATCGGTGAAATCAGGTCGCGGTGCCTGATCACGGTGCCGATATTCCCGCTGCTTGCTCCCAGACAGAAGGTGACGGCAAGGACATACAGTATCAAGCTTAATGAATCTCTCCTGTGTTTATTGAGAGAGTACGCTGTTCCGATAACAGCCAAACAAAGGTATATATACCAGAGCAATGTTTGAGGAAGGAAAAGCAGCTGGTGCCTTGTTTCCACGTCCCATGGGAACGGCACCAAAAGAAAATAAAAGGAAGATTTGATCAGATATCGGGCGGTATCGCGCGGAGTAATATTGTCGAGCGCGTCTGACCGGGTATAAAAAGAGTCGGGAAAAAGTTTATAATTGGTGCCGCCCGTGGTGATATGCCCTATGTGTGTGGTCATTGATTTTATGACAAACGGTTTTATGTGCGCATAGATATCTATCTTTCGCTGTATGCCGATACCCAGGAGTAGCGCAGCAATGATGATGCCGGTAACAGCGAGCCGTTTTAGGTTGTTTTTCAGGATTACGGTCGCATAAAAGAGAACCGCTGATACCGCAGAAACGATCACAAAGAATTTGACGAATGTTTTAAGGCGTATCCCAATGAGAAGTGCTACGATAAGGAACAGAAGTGCCAGGTATATTTTTCTTCGGTTTG
The DNA here is from genome assembly GCA_964546325.1 of uncultured Planctomycetales bacterium. Lineage (GTDB taxonomy): Bacteria > Omnitrophota > Gorgyraeia > Gygaellales > Profunditerraquicolaceae > DAONEO01. Next base: position 5,613 of record CAZJJL010000038.1, read on the forward strand.
TTTGGAATTGCAGAAGCGACCAAAGCGATAAAAGCGTTAACATTAAGAAAAGGGAATCTTTGAGGTTTTCTGTCGACCAGATTATGAGCGTCGGGAAGAACATGAAGAACAGCATTGAGATCTTTGCGATGCGTACGGTGTAGATGCGTTTCGCTATAGCATAGACGATGACACCCGCCATGCTATTGAAGAAGCAATTCATGAATTTTGCGGCAAGCGGTGAGTAGTCAAAAAGGAAGTAGATACTGGTGAGCAGATAAGAATAAACGTTTTGGTAAAATGAGAAATCCCAGTTCGAAAGTATTCCTCTGTAGACGTCGCCGATATAAATAGGCATGGGAAGCGTGGCATGTCCTTGTATGATCTTGCTTAGGGTTAAGGCCGCGCCTGAATAGCCGATGCTGTCCCCTCCTATGAAGGAGACTATGCCGCCGTTACCGTGCGATAACGAAAAGAGGTGGAATATGAGGGTCAGTAGGTAGCGCAGCGACAGGCCGACGAGAAAAACCGTAACGACAAAGCGCCGCTCTGCGGGAGGAAACCAGCGTAAAACCCAGGCAGAAACCGCAAGAGCGAATAGAAAGACCGTTGCAAAGGCGGGAGCGATACCCAGCAGTATTCCGGTAATGATAAAAGGTGCATACTCGCGCATAGCTAATGGTTTGGAGCGTAGAATGCTTTGAACCAGGCAATGGTATTGCGCAGGCCTTCGGTAAGGTCGGTACGGGCAGACCAGTGTAAGCGCGCCTGAATTCTTTTTGAAGATAGCACTCTTCTTCGAATACTGTCGATATCCCTTTTAGCGGCGAAATTGATCGCAAACGGTTTTGTATACATCTTCTTGAATATCACTGCGATCGAACGTATGCTGGTTTCGATACCAGTCGATACATTAAAAACCTCTCCGATTGCCTGAGATGATACGCCCGCCCGGAGCGTTGCTTCAACGACGTCGTCTATGTAGGTGAAATCCCTGGTTTGTTTCCCGTCACCGAAGATTGTTATCGCATTATTCTGTTCGATACCCGAGATGAACTTTGACATGACTCCGCAGTAGGGGTTTGCGCTGTCCTGTCCTGGCCCGTAAACGTTTGAATATCTCAGTGAGACCGTAGGGATACCAAAAGTCCGGTTAAATGCGGTGCAATAGTTCTCTCCCGCGCATTTGCTAACCGCATACGGTGAAAGCGTTATCGCAGGCATGTTTTCATGGATAGGGAACTGACTGCTGTTACCGTATATCGATGCGGATGAGGCATAGACAATCCGTTGCAGTTTGCGGGCCTCTCGAGCCGCACGAAGTACCTGGAGAGTCCCTCCGATATTGACCGCGAAATCTTTTTCAGGGAATTTAGTGTTGCGGGCGGCAAGATGAAAGACGAACTCTGAGGCGCAAACGAGTTTTTCAACGAGTTTGCAGTTTGTGACGCTTCCTTGAATAAACCGCAGCCGGGGATGCGTGGGAAGGTTTTTGATCTTTCCGGTAAAGAGATCGTCAAGAACGCATACCCTGGCTCCTTCATTCAAGAGCCTGCGGACGACGTTTGATCCGATAAAACCTGCGCCTCCGGTCACGAGGACGCGTTTTCCTTTATACGACATATTCTCTCCGATAGAAAGCTACTTCTTAAGGCCTAATCGTAAAACGATGAGCGGTTTAATGATCCTCCACCAATCGATGACCGGTTTCATTTTAGTCCAGCCAACGATCTTTGGATGATAGATGATCGTTACCGGAACTTCTTTGATCTTAAAGCGGGGCCGGTGCGTAACGACTTTGTAATAGAGATAGGGCTCCAGTTCGTAGGTGTCCAGCCAGTCTTGCCAGATATTGATAGCCTTATTCTTAAAAATCGTCGTTTTAAAAGCGCGGAACCCGTTTGTTGCGTCTGTCGCGGGGAAGAATGTGGCGCATCTAAAAATGATCGCAAATACCCGCGTTGTGATTCGTCTGAACAGCGTAATGTTCTTATATCTTTTTCCGTCAAGCCTTCGCGATCCTTGAACGAAATCGTACTGTTCGAACGCGATGGGACGGATAACGCTTGCGATCTCTGAAGGAACGTGTTGATCGTCTCCGGAGATCACGACAATGATATCAAACTTTTTTTCTATGGCGTAATCGATGCCGCTTCGTATCGCCGCTCCGACCCCCTTATTTTTGGGGTGTCTGATGATGGTTGCGCCGGCGTCACAGGCTTTTTTGTAGGTGTTATCATGAGAGCCGTCGTCAATGACGACCATTTCATCGACGATATCGAACGGGATCTTGCGCACTACATTACCGATCTTATTAGCCTCGTTGTACGCCGGAGCGATAACGATGATCCTATGCTTGTTTAACATGTTTATTATCTGCTTTAGAGATCAAGAGCGTCCCGATGACCAGGTAATCCATCTGTGTTTTTAAGAAGCATTTAATGGCATCTTGAGGTTGGCAGACGATCGGTTCTCCTTTATCATTGAATGAAGTATTCAGGATAACGGGGACTCCGGTGATCTTGTTGAACTCGGTTAAGAGGTCATAAAAACGTGGATTCTGCGTTTTATTGACCGTTTGTACCCGCGCCGTATTGTCGACATGGGTTATTGCGGGGACATTGTCCCGCTTGAGTTTTTCTACTTCTGCCACCAGCAACATGAACGGAGATTTACTGCATCCGGTAAAGTATTCCGCGGAGAATTCTTCGAGTATTGCGGGGGCAAAAGGCCTAAACCATTCCCGATGCTTTACTTTTTCGTTAATGATATCTTTCATCTCTGCTTTGCGAGGATCCGCTAAAATGCTTCGGTTCCCGAGCGCGCGCGGACCGATCTCAAAAGCGTCCTGGAACCACCCGATGATGTTTCCTTGCGCTAATAATGATGCCGCCTCTTTCGTGATCCCTGCGCCGAGGTCTTTATACGTAACTCCGCAGCTTTTTGCTTGCCGAACGCATTCTTCATGGTTATATCGTAACCCGAGGTACGGGTGGTTCATCGTAAACGTTCGGGGTTTCTTAAGCACAACGTTGTGCACGTAGAGCGCGGCTCCTAGTGAGGTCCCGTTATCTCCTGCCGCAGGTTGAATAAATACATCGGTAAACGGGGTTTCCTGGGTTATTTTTCCGTTAAGGGCGCAGTTCAATGCCAATCCTCCCGCATAACAGAGGTTGGTCTCTTTCGTTTTTGCATGAAGATAGGTAAGCATATGCATGACGGTGTCTTCCGTGATCTTTTGAAGACTTGCGGCAATATCCATATGATG
>CAZJJL010000038.1:8869-11817 GCA_964546325.1 uncultured Planctomycetales bacterium
ACTCACGGATAAAGCGTTTTGAGATCCAGTCTTTGAAAAGATAGTTCTTATAGTGATACGTGAAGTACCGCATATCGATCTCATACGCTCCGTTTTTCTTAAAACGGACGATTTTTTTGAATGCGTCATAGAGGGATGGCTTTCCGTATGAAGCCAGTCCCATGACGGTGCCTTCCCCATCCATCATGCGGAATCCCAGATATTCCGTAACCGCGGTGTAGACGCAGGCGATCGAATGGGGGAATTGTATGGTCTTAAATGACCGAACCGTGTTCTTTTTGCCCGTACCGAACCAGTTTGAGACCAGTTCGCCATATCCGTCGACAGAAAGAACGGCAGCGCTTTGAAACGGGGAGATCAGGAATGAGCTGGCAGCGTGCGCGTCGTGATGTTTGACAAAGTGATAGTGATATCGAGCTTTCTTGTCCGGAGTAAAGCGCGCATCAAGCAGCTCTTTGAAGCGGAGTATTCTGCCTCCTTTATCGAGCCTGTTTGCATTGAAGAAACTCAGCGTGTGCGGAGCGTACCTGAGGATATGTTTGATCGAATTAACGGATAATAACCAGGGGTCGATCGCGACGGCGACGTGAGAAAGATCCTGGAAGGATATTTTTGCGGTCTCAAGGCACTTTTCAATGGATTGGAACGGCAGCTCTCGGGTGTGTTTTTGGCGGGTAACGCGCTCTTCCTCAACCATAACCACGGGAGAACCGTCTTTTAAAAGGGTCGCCGATGTGTCATGTCCGAATATGTTAATGCCTAAAATGTATGTGCTCATGCAGTTTCCCTTTGTTGGATAAAAAACCGGTATACGGTTCTCTCTTTTTTATATAATGAGAATGTATGTTCCCGCACGAAACCGAGCGTTTGATAAAAGCGGTTAGCCGGTACAAGGCCGCTTTCGGTTATAACACGGAAACTTTCGACGCAGCGTTCTTGGAAACGGCTGCGTAATTTTTCTACCAAGGCTTTGCCGACCCCTTTGCCGCGGTCTGTTTGCGAAACTGCGATGACAAGAAGTTCGGCATTGTTGGGTGTCTTTTGCAAGCCGGCGGTTCCCCTCATGAACCGGACCGTTTGCAGGATACGGCTGATAATGCTTGGTTTACGTATAATCGCCGCGCAGAGGCATATCGCAAATAAAGGCATGCGCGAATACACAATATGCCTGTACGTAGACGTACTATTATAGCTGCCAGCAATGAATCCGACAACAGAATTCTTCTCAAGGCTGACATATCCAAAGGCATCCGGTGATTCGATGATGCCCGGATAGAAAATACGTTTGAGGAACAAAGTTCCTAAAGCGGAAAGAAAATCGCTCGGGAGGCTCGCGCAGTGAAGCCTGGCGATATCGGCACAATGTTTGCGTTCCATGGCGACAATCATGAAGCGCCTTTCTTATGCGTGAATTCCATAAGCTTTTCGAGCGTGCATATCCAGCAGTCAGGAAGTTCGAGCATATACGACAGCAGGTTTTTGTAATACGGCTGATGGTGCTTAATGATACCGGGATGCGTATTGATGACCATGATCCCACCGAGACGCATGGTTTTTTCGATATATTGGCGGCTTACGGATAAAGCGGCATCATCGCTGAGGCGCAGCGCTCTGAAAAGAATATCGTCTTGTATCCCCAGGGGGATCTCGGTAATCGCCTGTTTGGGGAATCGAAATGGGTAGCAGAACTCTGTTGACGCTCCGTAAGGATTGAGCAAGGGGACGCTGGAGTCATAGGAAAAACCGCTTTCTTCAAGAACTTCAAGGAGTTGAACGCTCATCGATAAAGCCGGAGACCGGAATCCTTTGACGGGTAGGGATAGCTTTTCAAGGGATTGATGTATCGCGCGCCGTATATCGGTCTTCTTCCGGTACGCCAATGCGATATCGTGGCGTTTGCCGTGTAAGCCTATTTCAAATCCTTCGTTTACGAGATCGTTGAGCAAAGAATGTTTGATTCGATAATCGCCGTGCGTAAGCACATTGATCGTCGATCGGAGCCCGTATGATCGTTCGATATCGGAAAGTTCGGGCAGGAAGTTCCAGCAGTCGGAATAATCAATGTCATGGGAGAGGCATATAACCGATTTTTTGCCGTTCCAGTCGGGGAGACTGGCACAAGAGGACTGTATAAAGCGATTTAACGCCTGAGCGCTTTTGAGTTCATCGGGAAGGTTCTTTGTTCGGCAGTAACGGTTCCGTAAGCGTATGAGAACTTCGTTAAGCTGATACCGCAGCCAAGACGGCAGGTACACCGAATTACTCAATACTAAGCGGCTGACCTTTTCGATATATCCGACCGGTTTTATCCGAAGTGAATCGGAAAGTGTTTGTATGCAATCCCGCGCGTTGTTTTGGTCGCAGCGCAGGGAGTCAATACGTAACCACGGCAATGTTTCTTTGAACCAACCGGCGATATCCACGGATCAGTCTTCTCCGAAAACCGAAAAACCAATAACGTTTAATCCCGCTAAGAAAAGTGTTCTGATATCGCGGAAACTGCGTATCCGCGATAAACTCCCCAGGATATACCCCGGGCGAAGGTAGAACATGCGGTGCATTTTCTTGATCCAACGCTCTATCGTTTCGTTAGAAACCCTGCAGATCGCGTCTGCGTAAAAGCTGCGGTTGTGCAGGGTCTTGAGGTTTAAGGCATGATCGGTTTCGATAGAAGGGTATTTTCTCTTCACTTCCTCATAGATCGGTGTGCCCGGAAAAGGGGTCATGATGCCGATATCGACGGTTGTCGGATTAAGCTCTCGCAGGAACTTCGAAGTCACTGCAAGGGATTCTTCGGTTTCCAGCGGTAACCCCACCATGACGTGCGCATGCGTGTTGATGCGCAGCTCATTCGTCCATGTAAAGACGCGTTTTGTCTGCTCGATGGTGATGTCTTTTTTGGCGTTATCAAGTATCTCCTGCATCCCGCTTTCAACTCCGAACTTTAT
>CAZJJL010000039.1:0-11361 GCA_964546325.1 uncultured Planctomycetales bacterium
TGCATCCTTATCAAGGACAACATCTGTTTCAACCCATCTCAAACGAAACGATCCTTGCTGAGCCTGCGCAACCAATGCCCCTGCAAGCAGACAGAAAAAAATCCCCAGGATACAGCTCAACCGCCTAACCATGTGTTCTCATTATGGCGCAATCCTTTCAAACGATGTTTTATTAATCCAGCCGATCTTTCCATCTGAACGCACGACTTTTGCCCACGCATCGGCAGACTCAAGAACTTCAATACGGCTTCCTTCGGGAAGCGTAAAATAAACCGTCCCTCCTTCCGAAGGTTCAAATCTCGCGGGAACATCTTTCGTTATGATAATTGCCCCGCGATCAATAAAATGCCTTTTACGCTGCCACGCACAAACGCCTAAGACCAAAATAACGCATATGCCGGCAATAACCGGTGTCACGACTTTTCTCGACGAGCCATACACGGCATATATACCGATGCACACGAAAAGCGCCACATACAATATAAGCAACAAACGTGCAAGCAGTGTTATTGAGAATGTGTCGTTAATGCCGTCAAGGAGCTGAGCCCAAAATCCCTGGGATACTCCTGAAAGGGCAAGCTCCGAACGGATAAATTCATAATTTGCCTTAAGATCGCTATCCTGAGGGATGCATAAGCGCGCGCGCTCATAGTTGAGTAACGCAAATCCCAGCATACCGCGCTTGGCATAACAATTGCCGATATTATAATACACCTCGCCGCTGGAAATGCCTGCGGCAGGAATAGACTCGTACTCCGAACAAGCTTCGCCAAATTTTCCTTCTTTATAAAAACCATTGCCTTTCTGAAAATGCTCGTGCGCTTGTTCAAGCGATAGCGCCAATGAACATGCCGGTAATAACACCATACCCAAAGCGCCCCACGAAAGCACGATTATCGAGAGTATTTTATTTTTCATGTTTTACACCGCATTTTTCTGGAAATATGCGATTATATTTTCGAGCTTCTTGATCATGCCTTCCATATCTGCGACGCTGAGTTCAAGCACCGCATAGCGAGCCATGTCGCATGTTTGAAACAAATACCGCACATCCGCAATAATGTCGGCCGGAATAGTTTTCCCTTTCAAAGTCTCCTCAACGACACTGAGCGTAACACCTTGTGAGGCAAGATGGAAACGGTCTCCCCAATACTCTTGAAGCGTCAGGAATATGCGGTCGAAGAATCCTTTCCTATTCCCTTGCCGCAAGGCCTGGTGCGCAAGCATGATACCTCGAGCGGCTTTTTTAGGCGCGCCAAGTTTACGGGCATATCGAATATCGGTTTTCATCCTTAAAAGGTATTGCCTCCATAGTAACGCAAACAGTAATCCGAACGGAGGAATCAGCAGGATCGCAAGGAATAAACGTTTTGAGATGCCCTGTTGATGAATCGGAGTAACCACTTCCATGGACTCCTTAATAAAAACAATATCCCGCCCCAATTTCTCTTGATGCGGCTGAGCTGATCCTCGAACAGCCTCAACGATCTTTTGCTCTTCAGCCTTCTTTGGCTCAAGGACCTTAATAGGAAACGGACCTTTTGTTTTCGTCTCATAGTGGCCCGTTTCGGGATTAAAATAAGAAAACACAAAAGCGGGGATCTCAACAACCCGGGAAGATAAGGGTATCACAATAGTCTCGAAGGTTTTTACTCCATTCTCCTGTTTGCGATGCGGCTCGTATACTTTAAAATCTTTCCCGGCATCAAACGCAGGCATAGCGACGGTGTCAATATTACCCGCTCCGCTTATTTTCAAACGTATCGTAATCGGATCTCCAACCGTCACCTCCGTAGGACTGACCGAAACATCCATATCAAAAACGCCCATTGCTCCTGCATACCCGACAGGTTTATTTTCTTGCGGCACATCGCTCACCGTCAACGGTAACGCAGCTGCTCTAATCGTAAGGGGGTAGGCTTGATAACGGCCAAAAAAATCATTAAATATATCATTGCCGAAGAAATCATCAAATCCTCCCTGTCTATTGCGATTTGACTCCTTTTTCAGGATCAGATTACACGCAATCGTTGCCGGGCCCAATTGCAATGCTCCGCTGCGCGTCCCAAACACTGTCGTATCAAATTCAATAACATCATACGGAATGCCTTTGACTGTTTCCTGATACTGTTTCGGCTGCTTGAAGCTTTGCACGGAAAATCCTTCGTGGGTGAATTCGGGGAACTGGATATCTCTTACCCCCAGTTTATTCACATATAACTTCAGCGTAACCGGGATTACTTCATTGATATACGCACTCGTTTTTGCGCTTTGCATAACGAGAAAGATCCGGTCTTTAAGATCTAGCGCCTGCGGCTGCTGAGAGGATTGATCGTGCTGAGGGATATCCCCTTCAAAAACCTCAACAGGAAGGGAGTTTGACGCGTAGGTATCGTTATTATAGGTAAAAGAAACAGGCCCGATAGTAAACGTACCTGCTTTCATGGCTAAAAACGAGTAAATATGCGTGATCGAGCTGGAGACTTTACCGTTAACAATAGACATCCGTGTTGATGGCCCGACATACCGCACCTGAAAAGCATCGTTCGACCCAATCTCAACAGCGGGGATATCCTGCGTACCGTTACACGTAAGATAAACAACAACGGGTTGACCGACAGAAACGCGGTTACGATCAACCGTTAGTTCGCATGTCGCATTTTTTGCAAAAGCTGCCGAATACAAACACCCAAAAATCAACGCAAAACCGAAAATACGTTTCATCATGCTTATAATAGGAATACCTGTTGCATTACGTAAGCCTGTCTTCAAAAATCCATCCAACCCCTTACCGCTACGCGCACAATGCTCAACTACCAATCTTTCGCAACCTGCTCTGCATTCGACTTATGCGCATCATCTATTGTACCAAACATTCGCTCTTCCTGTCTATACCCATCAAGAAGCATATTCGCTTCATCTTTCGACATGTGCTCATACCGAGGGGAAACCCCTTGTTCTTTTTGATTACCCTGCTTTTCCTGCTCTCCCTGGCGGGAATCCGATGAACCGGGTTCAGAAGCACCGGCATTTTTACTTTGAGCATTATCCTCGGATGCTCCATTCCGGTTGTTGCCCTCTTTTTCTTTTGAGCCTGCATTATCGCGGTCATTATTGCGCTTATCCGAGTGACTCCGGTCCTGCTGCCCCTGCCCATTCTGCTGGTCTTGTTTGCCACCCTGCCCATTCTGCTGGTCCTGTTTATTCTGCTGCCCCTGATTATTCTTGTTCTGTTGCTGTTTTGACTGTTGCGGCGGCTGTTTTTTCTTTTTCTCTTTCAACTCTTCAAGCTTCTTTTCGGCGATGGAACGATTGATCTTTGCGTCTTTATCATGCGCATCCCCTTCTATAGCGCGTGTATAGTGCCGAATGGAATGTTCAACCAATTCTATGGCTTTATCAAGGTCCTTATTTTCCTGGCTCACCCCCCACTTAAACTCGGCATTACCCAAATTATATACCGCTTTTTGTTCAAGCTTCTTATCAGCCGTTGCTAATGCCTGCTCGAATGAATGCGCCGCTGCCGGATATTCACCGGCTTTATATTGACCGTCACCGAGATTGAACCGATATAACGCCCGATGAGCGTCAAGCGCAACGGCATCAGCATATGACCGGACAGCATCTTGGAATTTCTTTTGATGATAGAGACGATTTCCCTGGATAAGTTTCGAATCCCCCTGGCCGGCAAACGCAGGAAGAACACCGATACAGAACAGGCTTACACATATGATATATCGTATCATCGTTTCTCCGAGATAAAAACTTCCGCCATAATACATACAATCGCAAGCGCAAGCGGGATCTGAAAACGTTCAAAATAGCGTTTTCGAAGTTTGCCTTTAAACTCTTGCTTTTGAAATCCTGCAAATTTCTGTTTATACAATACATCCAAACCGAACTCAGCTGAAGTCGCGCGAATATGAGCACCCCCGGTCTCTAATGCGATCTTTTGCAACACATCTTCATTAAGGCGCGATTTAACGGCATTACCGGAGCTATCCTTCACATAGATACGCTCATGATTATCCTCAACCGTAATAAGATCGCCCTCCTGCGTTCCTATACCGATACAATAAATGGTGATTCCTTCTTGCTTGGCCTGCCGCGCCGCGGCAAGAGGATCGTGCTCATGGTCTTCGCCGTCAGTTATGAGAATAAGTATCTTCTGTTTTGAAGACTGTCCGCGATACGCCTGTATCCCCTCACGGATAGCGCTGGCTATCGCCGTTCCGCCCCGGGGGATCGTGGTAACATCGATATCATCCAAAGCCAAAAGGAATCCGCCGTAATCAACGGTTAACGGGCAGGCGATGAATGCGCTTCCGGCAAATGCCACCAGGCCCAGACGGTCTCCGCTGAGCTTTCCGGCAAAATCCTTGATTGCGAGCTTTGAACGCTCAAGCCTATTGGGAAGAACATCACGGGCCAGCATACTCTTTGAGGTATCAAGAGCAATTACAATATCAAGCCCTTGCCGTTTGACTTCCTGCCATTGAAAGCCCCATTGCGGACGAAGCAATGCCGCCAATAAAAGTATGACCGAGAACGCCAAGAGATACGCTTTTATCTTTTTGCGGCGCATAGATACGCCTTTTAAAAGCTCCTCTAACAACATTCTATCGGCAAAATGCTCTAACGCCCTGACACGGCTGCGAAACGTAGCGATAAAAAAAACAATGATCAGTATCGTGCCAAGAATAAGAATACCGAACAAATCTGGCCGCGCATAATGCATACGCCCTGTCTCCTATGGGATCGTTCTTAAAACCGTTCGGGATAAAACAATCTCAAGCAGCAACAAAACAAGCCCGATCACGAGAAAAACAGGGAATAGCTCGCGATATTCCTGATATCCCTTATCCTCAAGAGGGGTTTTTTCCAAACGGTCGATCTGGCTATACACCTTACGTAACGTCTGAGTATCCGTCGCTCGAAAGAACTGCCCTCCGGTAATAGCGGCGATCTCTTTAAGCGAATCCTCATCCAGGTCAAGCTCCACCTGCTGATATGCTTTATTGCCGAAAAGATCGCGAACCGGATACGGGACCAAACCCTTTGCTCCCGCGCCGATAGTATAGATCTTAACATGTAATGCCGCAGCCGCCTCTGCGGCGGTCCGGGGAGAGATCGAACCGGCATTATTTCGTCCGTCAGTCAAAAGAATAATGACCTTACTTTTAGCTTTTGAATGTTTCAGACGGTTTAATGACGCGGCAATACCTGAGCCAATAGCAGTGCCGTCTTCGATCATTCCGACGTGAACGCGATCGACATTTGACAAAAGCCATCCATAATCCCGCGTCAGGGGGCACACCGTATAGGCGCGCGCCGCGAACATAACTAAACCGATACGGTCATTCGTTCTTCCTTTAATAAAATCTTTTACGACATCTAAAACAACATCGACCCGGCTCAAGCGTTTTCCGTTAACCGTAAAATCTTCGGCTAGCATACTTGTCGAGGCATCAATGGCTAAAACGATATCGATACCTTCGGTCTCAATCTTCGAATCTTCCACCGGAGATTGCGGGCGCGCCAAAGCAATGATCAAAAAAACCAACGCAAAAAAACGCAGAAGAGGAACATAGCGCTGCAGCCGCATTTTCAGGGTCGGCTTGATACCTTTAACGATCTCTCCTTTACTTTTCAAACGTGAAAAGATGACAAGCGCGACAGCCAAAGGAATGCATAATAATAAAAGTGGTGACTGTAGTATCATGTTTGCTGTTTATTCTCTATCGCTGTTTCATCAATGAATTTCTTCGCCGTTTGCAACGCTGCATCGATCTCAGCGGGAGAAGGGGAATACCGGGCAAATTTCACCAAGTCACAACAGGTCAAAAAATCCCGCAATGCCTGACGATGCGCACGCGCCAGAGAAGGTACATCCCGGGCAAAAAGCAAAAACTCTTCGGTTGTCATATCCGGAGCCTTCAAATCAAACCGGTTCTCCAAATAATGCCTGACAATATCGGAAAGTTCGCTGAAATATTCTTTAATTCTGCCTGCAGAGATCAGATCTTTACGAGACAACGATTCTAATTGCTCATAGGCAATCTCATGGGCGGAACGCGCGCGTTCGATTGTCCTCCTGATCTTTTTTCGAAACGCCCTTATCACATAAACCAATGCCGTAACAAGAAGCGCTGTCAGTATCAAGCTCATAACGATCAACCACGGGGAAACAATCTCAACCGGCGCTTTAATGTCCTGAATATCCTGGATCATTACCTCCTCCTCTCCCTCTTCCGGAAGAAACGGATCAGGCTTGCCGCATACGGCACGTCGGTGCGCAGATGAATGCCATCGACATTGACGGAAGCAAAAAGCGACTCTCTTTCTTTTTGCCGGCGCAAAGCATCCTGAGCGTAATTCCGGCGGACGCGCGCATCGGATGTATCAATAACAAACGATTCGTTAGTCTCCGGATCGACTAAACGAATCATCCCGACATCCGAAAGTTCCAGCTCCCGCGGATCGGTGATCGTAATAGCAACAACATCGTGCCGCTTATTAGTAACACTCAGCACTTTCTTGAAATTTTCGGAATAAAAATCGGAAATGACAAAAACGACGCTTCTGCGGCAAACAACCCGATTCAAATATTCCAATGCGGCGGCAATATCGGTTTTTCTCCCCTTTGCCTTTAAATATAACGCCTCCCGTACTACACGAAGCACGTGCCGGATACCTTTTCGCGGAGGGATGAATTTCTCAATGGAATCCGTAAATGCCAAGAATCCTACTTTATCATTATTGCGCACCGCAGAAAGCGCCAACACCGAACATATCTGGGCCGCGCAATGCATCTTCAGCTGATGGGTAGAACCAAAATACGATGAAGCAGACATATCCAGCAAAAGCATCACGGTCAGCTCACGCTCTTCAACGAATTTCTTCACATACGGATGTCCCATACGCGCCGTGACATTCCAGTCAATGGAGCGTATCTCATCGCCGGGTGAATATTCCCTGACTTCGTCGAACTCAATACCTTTCCCCTTAAAAACACTCTGGTATTGGCCGGCAAAAACGTCGCTAACCATACGCGACGTGGTTATTTGTATACGGCGGATATCTTTTAATACTTCCTTGGGAATCATCGCATATCCTTTTCTAGGTTTTGTCGGTGCAAAACTCGATACAACGAAACGGGTTAGGGAACCTCAATCTCGTTTAAGATACGCTTAATAATATCGTCAGACGTCTTCTCTTCTGCCTCTGCCTCATAGCTGGGGATAACCCTATGTCGCAGTACATCCGCTGCAACGAATTTCACGTCCTGAGGGGTTACATATCCTCGGCCGTCAATAAACGCATGCGCCTTCGAAGCCAGAACTAAACAAAGCGTTGCCCTGGGTGAAGCCCCATATTGGATAAGCCCGGCTAAATCATCGAGCTTATAGCGGGAAGGCTGCCGCGTGGCAAACACAATATCAAGGATGTACTTCTCTATTTTTTCATCCATATATATCTCATCAACGACTTTTTGAGCGCGGATGATATCGTGAGGAGTGACAACTGCGTCAACGCTTGTCGGAGCGTTGGTAAATCCCATACGCTTTAAGATCTTCTGCTCTTCCTCAATCGTCGGATAGGTAATTGCGATCTTAAGCATGAACCGGTCTACCTGCGCTTCAGGAAGCGGATACGTTCCTTCCTGTTCAATAGGATTTTGCGTTGCCATGACCAAGAACGGCTCTTCCAAAGTAAATGTCGTCTCGCTTATCGTAACCTGACGCTCCTGCATTGCTTCCAAAAGAGCGCTCTGCACTTTGGCAGGAGCGCGATTGATTTCATCAGCAAGAATAATATTGGCAAAAATAGGGCCTTTTTTCGTCGTAAACGTACCGTCTTTAGGATTATAGATCAGGGTCCCGATCAAATCGGCGGGCAAAAGATCGGGAGTGAATTGAATTCGCTGGAATTTTGACTGTATTGCCTGCGCTAGAGTTTTAATGGAAAGGGTTTTCGCAAGGCCGGGCACGCCTTCAACAAGAATATGCCCGTTCGATAGAAGCCCTATCAAAAGCCTATTAACCAAATACTCCTGTCCGACAATGACCTTCCGTATTTCAGCGGTCAAAGCCGAAACAAACACACTCTCTTTTTTTACTTTTTCATTGATCGCAGTTAAGCCGGAAGTCATCGTAACCCTCCTTTTCAAAAGCAACCAAACGCGGTTGCAAAAGTTAAAGTTTTGACACGGTATCTGCCAGATCCAAAACAAGCCGCCGGGAATCTTCCCATCCCAGGCACGAATCGGTTATTGATTTACCGAATTCCGTTCCCGGTGCGTCTTGACAACCTTCCAACAAATAGCTCTCGATCATAACACCCTTAACGACACCGCGCAAAGCATCGCATGTTTTAACGCTATGCATGATCGTTTTTGCGATACGCGGCTGCTCTCTGAACTGTTTATTCGAATTCGCATGGCTTGCATCGACAATAACAGAAGGATAGTCGCAGCCCCGATCTTGATACATCTGGACTACGCGCATCAAATCCTCGTAATGATAATTCGGAATGCTTTGGCCGTACTGATTGACCGCACCGCGAAGGACACAATGGGCGAAAGAATTACCCGATGTCTTAACCTGCCAGCCATTATAAATGAAAACGTGCGCCATCTGCGCAGCCTGTACGGCATTAAGCATGACGTTCAAATCTCCGCTCGTCGGATTTTTCATGCCGACCGGCACCGAAAGCCCGCTTGCGGTCAGGCGGTGCTCCTGGTTTTCAACGGAACGCGCTCCCACCGCAACATAACTTAACAAATCCTCAAGATACGGGTAATTCCCCGGATACAGCATCTCATCAGCGGCAGAAAGACCGGTTTCCCGCAACACGCGCAGATGAAGATTCCGGATCGCTTTCAAACCCTGCACAATGTTCGGTTCTTCACCCGGATCGGGTTGATGCGCCATCCCTTTATAACCTTTTCCGGTCGTACGGGGCTTATTGGTATAAATTCGGGGGACGAGAACCAACTGCCCCTGGACCTCCGATTGAAGCATCGCCAAACGACGAACATACTCACACACCGCATCTTCATTATCGGCAGAACAAGGACCGATAATGACCAGATATTTATTGCTCGTCCCTTCAAAAACACCTCTGATCTCGGCATCATGCTTTTCTTTAGCCATTTTAAGATCAACAGGAAATGGCAGTTCCGCAAGGATCTGACTTACCGTAGGAATCTTCTGAATATTGGTAAAACCCATAATGTTCCCTTTCCTCGATTAATGACATGTACAGGCTTTATCGGAACAATGTTTCTTCCGAAAAACCAATGATCGCGCCATAAGCACTAACAACACAATCGCCGCTATCACGCGCAGCGGCTCCGGGACTATCTCTGCGGCCTTACCAACAACTGATGAGGCCTGAATCCCGAAAAACCCGTATAGATAATTGACCGCAGCGCCTAACACAAACACACACACCGCTATGGACGCCAAATAGATAACCGCTGAACGCTTCCCCAGAAACCTTCCGACCGCAAGAATAGTTGCGGCATTCGTCGCAGGACCAGCGATCAAAAATACAAGCGCAACCCCTGGACTCATCCCTTTTGCGATAAACGCCGCAGCAATAGGAGTTGAAGCCGATGCGCAAATATATAAGGGCACTCCGATACCCAACATCATCAGCATCGCCTGCCAACCGGAGCCAAGATACTGCGCAATGAATGAGGCAGGGATACAATACGAAATAACCCCCGAAACAACCATGCCCAGCAATAACCACACCGCGATATCTCCCAACAACTCCCCAAAAGCATACCGCATAGCAAGACGATACCGTTCCATCGCACCATGGGAATGCTCTAACGCATTATCGCATAAAATACAGGGTTTGGCGTTCGCGCGGGTAGATACGCTGCTTTTCCTTCCAAAAAAATTCTCCGCAGTGCCGGCGACAAACGCCGTGATAAATGCTGCAACGGGCCGAATGATCGTCATCGGGATGTCCAGGAGAGCATAGGAAATCGCAATTGAATCCACCCCTGATTCAGGCGTAGATATCAAGAACGAAAGAGTCGCTCCTTTTGAAGCGCCGCTTTTTCGCAAAGACATCGCCGCAGGTATTACCCCGCAGGAACACAACGGCAAAGGCACCCCGCACAACGCAGCCGCAATAACGGATCGTAATCCGGGCTTACCTAAAAGTTTCGCTATTTTCTGTTGATGCACAAACGCATGGATCAATCCAGCCGCAAAGATCCCAAAAATAACATAGAGCGAAGCATCGATAAAAACCTTCCAAACTTCGCGTAAAATGCCCCCAAAAATATCCACGGTATCTCCTTATATATAGGGAGATATTTTACTCCTTTTCGGGGAAGTCTTCAACAGATTTTGAAGCGCGCACAAAAGACGCAGTCCCTTCGAACACGATCTTTCGTGTTACGAATACCGCTTGGCGGTCTAAGCGCGCGAGGAAGGAAGCGATGCGTCTTTTAACAAGAGCGCATCGTTAACAGACCGCAAGAAATCATCCCTTTTAATGGGCTTTTTTACAAACCGGACATGGTTCATTTTACGCAATGCCTCCAATAGTTCGCGGGAAAGCACGCTCACGATCAGAATCGGCGTGTTTTTGCTTTTCTCTTTATTCCGGGCGTATAAAAAGAATGAATCTCCCGTCATCGGCTCCATGATGATATCAAGGATGATCAGATCGTAATCGTTGCGCTCTAACCGCGATAACCCCGCGGGAGCATTTGATTCATAGTCGATGGAGAACTCGCTGGCAGTCCCCGCAAAAATGTCCTTGTAGATATTGATCATTTCCCGGTCATCTTCAACCACGAGAATTCGTTTCATGACCCCTCCTTTGCCGGACTATCGGCATCGTAATAGTGACACGGACCCCCGCGCCAACCCCTTTTGATATAATTCGTATCGACCCGTGATAACGCGTTACGATCTCCCGCACAATCGACAAACCAAGCCCTGTCCCCGGCATCGACGGATAACGCTTAAAGAATTTTTCAAAAAGCATCTTCTGATCGCTTGCTTCAATGCCGCACCCTGTATCGGAAACAATAATGCACAGTCCTCTCATATTCTTACGAATAGTGACCGTAACCGCTCCTTGCTGGGTAAATTTAATCGCGTTATCGACAAGATTACCAAGGATAGCCTTCAAATCCTGCTTCGGAAACCGTACCTTAGCCGCAGCCGCATCGACCTTAACGTTCAATGCAATGCCTTTTCGCTGCGCGCTATCTTCAAATTCCAGCGATACCGCTTTTACGACATCGCCGATCAAAGCAACTCTACGGGATATGCCGTTACGTGAATACGCGCGTAATGAAAAATCAAGTATGGTGTATACATCCTGATG
>CAZJJL010000040.1:0-11114 GCA_964546325.1 uncultured Planctomycetales bacterium
TGATCCCAGCCCGAGAGTAGAGACGTAATACGCAACACCCATTAAAAGCATGATAACCATGCCCATCCAATAGGCGCTGTAATTACCCGCGGTTAGACCCGCTAAAATATTAAGCGACGCCCCTCCTTTTTTGGAGAAATTAAATATATTGCGCACATACGTTGATTCGGTGGACGTAAACATTTTAACGAATTCCGGAATGACCGCTCCGGCGATCGTACCGCAGCTGATGATCGTGGCAAGCTTCCACCACAGATCCCCCCCGCCTAAACCAGGGATCAATAAATATGAGAACAGATACGTCATGCCGATGGAAATGGCCGAGGTTATCCACACCAATGACGTTAAGGGGGTTTCAAAATTCATCTCTTTGACATTGGCATAGCGCATCTTGGCAAATGCCCCGTTGATCCAATACGCCAAAGCGCTTGCAATGATCATGATAAGACGCATCACGAATATCCAGACCAAAAGCTGGATCTGAAAGACCGGATCCTTGATGGCCACTAATATAAAGGTAATAAGGGCAACACCCGTGACACCGTAGGTCTCAAAACCATCTGCTGTCGGACCGACCGAATCGCCGGCATTATCGCCGACGCAATCGGCAATGACCCCGGGGTTACGCGCGTCATCTTCCTTAATATTAAAAACGATCTTCATCAGATCCGAACCTATATCGGCGATCTTGGTAAAAATACCGCCGGCGATCCTTAAAACAGAGGCGCCTAACGATTCACCGATCGCAAAACCGATAAAGCACGGGCCCGCATACTTTGCGTCAATGAAAAGCAAGATGCATAACATAATGAAAAGCTCGACGCTCACCAAAAGCATGCCGATGCTCATACCTGCCTTAAGCGGAATCGCAAAAACAGGATAGGGCTTCCCGGTAAGGCTGAAAAATGCCGAAGAAGAATTTGCCATGGTGTTAATTCTCATGCCAAACCACGCGACAAAATAACTTCCGGCAATCCCTAATAAACTTGCCCCCACAATGATCGCAACTTTATCGGCAGAAAAATGGCGCAACCAGCCAAAATAGGCAATAATAATAAGCCCGATGATCCCTTCCAAAAGCAAAATGAATTTCCCCTGCTCGAAAAGGTATGTCTTGCACGTCACAAAGATCAATTCCGCGACTTCGCGCATTGATTTATGCACTTTCAGTTTTTTAACCTGCAAAAACTGCATTATGCCGAAAACAAACCCGAAAACACAGATCAAAAGCCCCCAGGTTAACAAAGAATGTCCGTTCATACCAAGGAATTTTTCACTTGATAGCTGAGGAACGATCATATCCGCTTCACTTGCGTGCGCTAATTGCCCTACCCCAAGCACCATTGCCGAACAGGCGAATGCCATCTTTGCCCACATTGACTCCAACTTTTTTTTCATTTCTTCCCCCTCATGGTTCTCTTGTTAATATAGGTATCGTAAAAAGCAAAAAAACCCGGCTACAGCTACTTCTAGCCGAGACAGAAAATTGTATAGATTATAGGCTAAAAAGCGGCGAAATGCAAATAATTTTTCGGTTCGCGGTATTCGGTTAACGGTTATCGTACAGATCAATCCCCGCTCACCGAAAACCGTTCACCGGGCTTTGGGACCAGAACTATTCTTTCTCAAGCTCATCAACCCGCGGAATACGTACTCTTGGATATCTTCGCGCGGATAGGCTGACTGAAGCTCTGTCAACATCGTCTTGACGAGACGTCGTTTAGACTGGGCTCCGTTCGGACACCGGCAGAATTGTTCGGGGAATTGCAACGCTTTTGCGACATCTTTAATAACCGGTTCCTCGGCAAAACAAAGAGGGCGGATGATCGTCATCGCTCCGTTAAACATCACTTGTTGCGGCTTCATCGTGGATATTTCCCCGTTAAAAAACATATTTAAAAGCGCCGTTTCCACGATATCGTTTTTATGATGCCCGAATGCCACCTTATTGCATCCCCGGGAAGCGGCGATCTCAAAAAGCGCTTTGCGCCTGTTCCAGGAACACCAGAAACAGCTGGTTTTACGCTTTTCATCAAGCACTTTTATATCTTTGAATACCGCCTCAACATCGAATCGCTTAAAAATCCCGGCAAGCACATCGCGATGACTGCAGGCTGCGCAATGAAAATCCGTCTTGATATGCGCCGCACAAAGTTCGAATTTAATATTTCTTTTCCGCCGTAATGCATGCAAAAGCGCAAGCATGGTCAAGCTATCCTTGCCGCCGGAAACAGCCGCAAGGATACGATCGCCATCCCGCACAAGCGCGTATTCTCTCTGCGCGCGAAAAAAAGCTTCGTCTATATTCGGGAATCCGGTTAAAACCGGACCGCCCCTTTTTACGTTCTTTGTTCTCATTATTCGTACCGTAATGCTTCGATCGGATTCAATTCAGACGCCTGTTTTGCCGGCCAAAGGCCGAACACAACACCCACCAAAAGAGAAAATCCCGTAGCAAGGATTATAGAGGCAATTGAAACTTTCGCCGCCCAACCAGCAAGCACCGTAACAAGGATCGATATCCCCGCGCCCAACGCTATGCCCGCAAGGCCGCCGATAAAAGACATAAGGACCGACTCAATAAGGAATTGCACCATAATATCTTTATTATTGGCTCCGATGGCTTTGCGCAAACCTATCTCGCGCGTGCGCTCGGTTACCGAAACAAGCATGATATTCATGATACCGATACCGCCGACCAGCAACGATATTGCGGCAATCGCTCCCAGCAATAATGACATGGTTTTTGTCGTGCTCGTCAACGTCTCTTTGATATCCGCCATGTTACGGATCTGAAACGAATCCTTCTGTTCATCCGTGATCAAACGATGCTGCTTGATAATGAGTTTTTTTATTTCCTCCTGCGCCGCATCGAGCCTCTCCGGCCCGGCGGCTTCAACATACAAAGAATCAATATAATCTTTCCCCATTACCCGGTACATAGCCGTGGTAATGGGAATAAGAACGGTATCATCCTGATCATGGGGGCCGGTCGAACCTTTTGCAGGCAATATGCCGATCACCTTAAAATTGATCAGATTGATCTTAATGGTCTTGCCTACCGGGTTCGTCTCCCCAAAAAGCTCCTTAATGACCGTTACCCCCAAAACCGCAACTTTCTCCCGCGATTTGACTTCTTCTTCGGTAAAAAATCTTCCGATGGTGGGAACTGCCGAGCGTAATTGCGCGTAATTAACCCCGACGCCTTCAACCTGCGTATTCCAGTTCTTATTCTCATATACAAGCTGCGCGCGGGCAGTAACCGAAGGGCTGACTAATTTCACCAACCCGTTCAACTTAGAAATCGCAGCCACGTCCTGGAAGGTGAATCGCGTCGCAGCCCCCGATTGCAACGCAACGCCCATAGACCGGGGTGCGCCTGCGCGGATCATAATAAGATTGCTCCCCAATGACGCCAATTGTTTTTCTATGGATTCCTTTGCCCCTTGGCCTACCGCAAGCATCGCGATAACCGCGGCAACGCCGATAAGAATGCCGAGTATCGATAGGAACGCCCGCATCTTATGAGAAAGCATCGCAAACACAGCTTGTCTCAAATACTCAACGAATTCCATTCCCTGCCCCCGGCCGCGCGATGATTGCGCAATAACATCCTTAATTGCATTATCGGGCATATGCGCTGCTGCCGTTTTTCCTGCGGAGGTAAACGTATCGGAAATAATCTGGCCGTCGCGCATCGTAATAACACGCCGGGCATGGGAAGCAACCTCGGGCTCATGCGTTACGACGATAACCGTTTTTCCGGATTGATTCAATTTTTTCAGGATCGCAATGATCTCCTCTTTGCTCTTCGTATCAAGGTTACCGGTCGGCTCATCGGCGAAAAGGAACGGGGGGTCGTTGACGAGGCTCCGGGCGATCGCAACACGCTGCTGCTGGCCTCCGGAAAGCTCATTGGGTTTGTGATACATTCGATTTTCTAAACCGACTGCTTTTATCTCTTCAGCAGCTCTTGCTTTCAAATGCCTTTTACCCGCATAAATAAGCGGCAATTCTGCATTTTCTAAAGCGCTCATGCGCGGCAATAAATGGAATTGTTGGAAGATGAATCCGACAAGCTGATTCCTGACCAGTGCCAGCTCCTTATCGGTAAGCTTCGTAACGTCCCCGCCGCCTAAATAGTACTCCCCTGAATCAGGCCTGTCTAAAAGCCCTAAGACATGCATAAGCGTTGATTTTCCCGACCCCGAAGCGCCCATAATAGCAACGAATTCTCCGGCTTCGATGCGCAATGAAACTCCGCGCAGCGCTTCGACCTTAACATGCCCCATTTGATATGTTTTACACAGGTTTTTAACTTCAATCATAATTGCGGGGGCCCTGAATTCCTGGTCCTCTTTTTAAAAGACGGCATGAACGGATTCGCACCTGCATTACCGGCTCCGGGAAGCACATATTTTTCCGACGTGATCAGCACCGTGTCGCTGGCTTTGAGCCCTGAAATAATCTCATAATTCTTATCGTCGCTTATCCCCACCGTAACCGCTTGCTTGATGGGATTCTCATCTTTTCCCCGTTTAATATACACAAACGCATTGGACGTACCTTTCTCCATATGCACCGCATCAAGAGGAACAGTCAAAACATTCTCTTTGTGCGCAGAGATAAAATCAACCGAAGCGTTCATGCCGGAACGAAAGAACGACGGGACCGTTTCGGGGATCAGATCAACCTTGTACACCGTAACATTATTGACCGTCTCGGACTCATAATAAATATGCGCTACCCGCGCCGGGATTTTCGTATCGGGATACGCGTCGAGACTGATGACCGCGTTATCATCCGTACTGATCTTGCCGATATCGGTCTCATCAACTTGCGCCCGGACAATCAATTGATCGGACAAAACCACAATAGCGTCAGAAGTCGTCACTGTTTGGCCCGGTTGCGTCGTAGCCACGATCACCTCTCCGTCAATAGGAGAAACCAGCGGGATCGCTTTATACACTTCCTCCCAATACTTCACGGCTTTCTCTCCTTGCCCCCGGGCAGCGTCTAAAAGGGCAGCGCGTTCCGTCGAACTCATCCAGGCAAGCGTTTGTCCTGTTTTCACCATTTGCCCCTCTTGAACCAAAACACTTTCCACCCGTCCGTTAACCGGCGGCTTAACCTCCAAACGGTTCTTCGGCAAAACGCTCCCGGTTGTCGTTATAAAGTTCTCTATCGTGCCCCGTTGAGGAGTAACCTCCCGCACCTCTTCCCGGCTGACCTCGGAAGACCGAAAGCGGCCGATAACGACGACACCGGCGATCACAACACCAATAATACCGAGCACGACGAAAAATTTATTTTTGCGCATATTCAAGAGTCTCCCCTTTTGCCTGAATCCATTGTCCTTCGGCAAGCAATGCATTTGCCTGCGCATTCAGATAATCTTTTTTTGCCTGCACCAGATCATTTTCGATAATAATCCAGTTATCAAATGCGATGAACCCTGTCGAATACTGCGCTTCGGCAATGCGTGAGCGCTCCTGTGTAGCCTCAAGGTTCTTTCGTTTCACCGCAACGGTCTCAACAGCGTCTCGCAACGAAACCCACGCCTGCGCCAGGTTAACAAGCGCGCTATCGCTGCCGCTACGCTCATTTGCCTGCGCTTGCCGATACGCGGCAACAGCCTGCGTTACCTGTGCTATACGCAATCCCCCTTCAAAGATCGGAAGGGTTAAACCAAGCCCCAAATTCCATTGTCCATTCAAGGGATCCCAATGCGCGCCGCTTCGTTGAGCCTTCGCCTGTCCGGTGATCTGCGGAAAAAAACTGCCGTACGCAGACTTAATGCTATACGCGGCGGCGTTTCTTTGAGCGGCAAGCTGCAGGACTGCCGGATTGTTTTTTGCCAGCGCCTCAAGGTCAGGCTGTTTTTCTGCCGCATCAACAACCGTGAAATCCCCTTCTATACGCAGCGGCTTAAATTCTTTCAACCCCATTTCTTTCGTAAGCTGCCGCTGGGATAGCTCAACCTCTCTTTTTGCCTGCGCAACTTCAAAATCAGCCTGCGCAAGGTTTGCTTCGGCAGTCAAAAGGGCACCGCGATGTTCCAGCCCGGACTGATAGCGAAGCGTTATAAGCTCATAATTCGACCGGCGGATACGCACGATCTCTTCCGTAACATTGATCAATTCCTGGGCGCGTAAAAGATTGATAAACGCGGTGCGTAAACTCAGCCGCACCTCAGACGACGTAAAGCGATACGCCTGCCACGACGCCTGTATATTCTCCCCGGCCGCCTTGACATTATTCACCGTCGTAAACCCGTCAAAAACAAGCTGTTTTGCGGAAACGCCGTACGCATACGAATCCGCGGTCGAACTCGTCGTTGACCCGCTCACCGCATTCGTCGAGCGTGTTTTCGCGGTGGAAGCATCTAATGTGGCATCTATCTGAGGGAATAACCCGCTTGCGGCGATCGTGCGCGCGGCTTTATTTTGATTAACCGTCTCAACGGCGGAAATTAAATCGGGGTTGTTCTTTTGCGCTTCCGCGATACAATCATCCCAGCCAAGCGTATTCCCTGCGGCAAAAGCAGGTACATACGCAAGACAGGAAATAATAACTATGAGCGTGACAAGAAATCTCTTCATCATGCAGTTTTATGCTTTCACTTACCGATCGCTTTTGATGCGTCGTTGAGAAATCGATTGAACTCCTCTGCCGGTATCAATCCGATCATGTCGGGCTTAGCCACAACGATCAGTTTTTCTCCGGCTACGATCTTCAACGCTTTGCGGATATCCGCGGGAATAACCACCTGTCCCCGTTCTCCCACGGTTACCGTCCCAAAAACCTTCCCTTTTAAAGAGCCTCTCATATACCCTCCCTGTCAGATACACATGATTTACATGATTTATATGAAATACATGATTTACATGATTAATCTAACATACGGAAGGGACCCCGTCAAGTAAAGTTCTTGCCTCCCCTATATGAGACAACGCTACCCTCCGAAAAGTTCCCCGCCGCTTTGGATGGGGGAACAACCCGCGAGCCATCAACGACAAGATTAAAAAATCAACAAGGCTCTTTAATTTTTTATTTTTTTTAATATAATATACCTGTATGAAGAATCTATCCGCACGGCTCTTCAGGCTCAAAGACCTCTCCACTATTATTGCGGAGAGCCATGATCCCTCAAAAAGGCTCAAGAAAGCGCTCGGGCCGATCGAACTCATTCTTTTAGGTATAGGCGTCATTATCGGCGCTGGGATATTTGCTACCGTCGGCACCGCTGCTGCCGGCGACGCTTTTCGGCCAGGCGCAGGCCCTGCGTTAGTGCTCTCCTTCGGCATCACCGCCGTCGCCTGTTGCTTTGCCGCTCTCTGCTACGCTGAATTCGCCTCTCTTGTCCCCATTTCGGGAAGCGCATATACCTATTCCTACGCAACGTTCGGCGAGCTTATTGCGTGGATAATCGGATGGGATCTCATGCTTGAATACTGCGTGGGAAGTATCGCGGTTTCCATTAGCTGGGCAGGATATTTCACCAGCCTCTTGCACGGATTCGGCGTCAATCTTCCTGCGTGGCTTACCATAGATTATCGCTCTGCATTTACGGGATTTGAAAAAGCATCCGCGCTTTTAGCCAACGGCACTGCGTTCAGCCAATTAACTGCCGGCATGCAAAAAGCGTATTGTGCGGTCCATGATGCGCCGCGGTTTTTTGGTTTACCTTTGATCTGCAATGCGCCGGCAAGCGCCATCGTGCTTATTTTAACGACGATCCTTATCAGAGGCATCAAAGAAAGCTCGCGATTTAATATTGCCATTGTCACGATCAAACTCCTGGTCCTCGGGTTTTTTATAGCACTTGGCTCTTTTTATATAAAACCGGAGAACTGGGTTCCTTTTGCGCCAAACGGGTTTGCCGGGATCAAAGCCGCCGCTGCCATTGCATTCTTTGCCTATATCGGATTTGACTGCGTCTCGACGGCCGCCGAAGAGACCCGAAATCCCAAACGCGATATGCCTATCGGTATTATCGGTTCCCTGATCATCTGCACGATCATTTACATGCTTGTTGCCGCGGTCTTTACCGGGATCATTCCGTTTGATCTGCTTAAAAATTCCATGACGCATGAGAAAGCGGAACCCCTGGCGCTGGCGATGCAGCATATCAATCTCCCCTGGGCAGCGGTCATCGTTGCATTCGGTTCAGTCGCAGCGCAGATCGCAGTACTTTTAGTGTTACAGCTCGGACAATCCCGTATTTTCTTTTCCATGTCGCGCGACGGATTGTTGCCGGCGGTCTTCTCCCGGGTGCATAAACGCTTTAAAACGCCGCATATCGCGACACTCGTAACCGGCGGTATCGTCGCATCAATTGCCGCATTCACCAACATCGAGGAAATGATCGATCTTACCAACATCGGGACACTCTTTGCGTTTGTATTAGTCTGTTTCGGGGTGATCATTTTACGCGTTAAAGAACCTCACCGCCAACGCGCCTTCAAAGTGCCGTTTAACCCGATAACACCGCTTCTCGGAGTAGCGGCCTGTATATTTCTGATGACTGCGTTGCCGGGCATCACCTGGATACGGTTCATTGCCTGGCTGGTCGTCGGCCTGATCGTTTATTTTATATACGGTATCCGCAATAGCGCGTTGCACCGCAAACATCATTCTTCAACGCACGCCTAAACATTCCTTACAGGATTTACGCATTGGTTTAATTCGGAAAAACTCGATTTTTTTCTGCTGCGGCAATGTTTTGAGGATTTTCTCTGCTTTCATGGCAGCGGGGCGGGAAAAACCATAGAGCACAAAACGAAGACGCTTAACCCCGAAATTTCTGGCATACCGGGCACCCTTTCCCCTCTTATGTTGAAGAAACCGCCGGGGGACATTGTTGCTTATGCCGGTGTACAGCGCTTTATTATTACATTCAACCACATACAAGCACCACGAAGTATCTTCTCGTAAGCGCATCTTCTGAGAGACGCTTTCCATTCTCATAGGGAAACTGTCTGGGCTTCACGCTGGAAAGCGCACCTTTTAGAAAACTGTTCACTGTAGTCCATATTGAAAAACGCCTCTGGCGGGATTAATAGGGCCATCTCCAATCACGGATCTCAGGCATATCCTCGCCATGTTCACGAATATAACGCTTATGCTCAATAAGTTTATTATGTAGCCACTCTTTTATGTGCGCCGCCTTATTCTGCACCTGCGGCAGGCGGTCAAGAACGTCATCGACCAGATTATACCGGTCAAGCTCATTCATGACCGTCATATCAAACGGCGTTGTCGTCGTGCCTTCTTCTTTATACCCCCGGACATGAACATTATCGTGGTTTTTCCGTCGATAAACTAAGCGGTGAATAAGCCAGGGATATCCGTGATAGGCGAAAATAACCGGCTTATTGGTCGTAAAAATACTATCGAAATCCTTATCTGAAATACCGTGCGGATGCTCGCTCTGCGGCTGCAAGGTCATTAAATCGACGACATTAACGACGCGCACTTTAAGCTCGGGCAATTTCTGACGCAGGATATCAACAGCAGCCAATGTTTCAAGTGTCGGGACATCTCCGGCGCAGGCCATGACCACGTCCGGTTCCTGTCCGTGATCGTTACATGCCCATTGCCAAATACCAAGCCCCTTCGTGCAATGTTTAATCGCTTCATCCATATTCAAATATTGCAAACCGGGGTGCTTACCGGAAACTATGACGTTGACGTAATGACGACTGCGCAGACAATGATCCGTTACGGAGAGCAATGTATTCGTGTCCGGCGGCAGATATACGCGGATTATTTCGGCTTTTTTATTCATCACATGATCGATAAAACCGGGATCCTGATGCGAAAGCCCGTTATGATCCTGTCTCCACACATGCGAAGTCAAAAGATAATTAAGTGATGCGATCGGCCTGCGCCACGGGATCGTACGCGAAGTCTTCAACCATTTGGCATGCTGATTGAACATGGAATCCACCAAATGAATGAACGCCTCATAGCAGGAGAAAAATCCATGCCTTCCCGTTAATAAATACCCTTCAAGCCACCCCTGGCATGTATGTTCGCTTAAAATTTCCATCGCCCTTCCATCGGCGGCAAGATGATCATCGTAAGAGACTATTCCCGCTAACCACGTGCGATTAGTCGCTTCCAAAACCGCGCCCCAACGGTTCGACGTAAGTTCATCGGGGCTAAATACGCGGAAATTTTTTGTCTTTTGATTCTTTTTCATGCAATCGCGCAGAAAATTACCCATGACCCTCGACGGCTCGGAATTAACCCTCCCCGGCTTCTCAACGGCAACGGCATAGGAACGAAAATCAGGAAGGAGAAGATCACGCAAAAGCAACCCGCCGTTTGCGTGGGGATTATCGCTCATCCTGCGCTTCCCTTTAGGCGCAAGTGCGGCCAATTCAGGGATCAAACGGCCGTTACGATTAAATAGCTCCTCCGGGCTATAACTTTTCATCCACGTATCAAGCGCTTTAACGTGCGACGGTTTTTCAGCCATCTCGGAAAAAGGCACTTGATGCGAACGCCAGTAATTTTCAGTCTTTAATCCGTCGATGCTCTTCGGGCCGGTCCAGCCTTTAGGCGTGCGCAAAATAATCATCGGCCATATCGGACGCGTTACCGATCCTTTATTCTTCCGGGCCTTTTCCTGGATCGACTTGATCTCTCCGATCACCGTCTCTAATGTCTGCGCCATGCGCGCATGCATCTTTTTCGGATCGGAGCCTTCGACAAAATACGGTTTATATCCGCAGCCGCTGAAAAATTGGCTCAGTTCCCTCTTGCTGATACGCGCCATGATCGTCGGATTAGAGATCTTATAACCATTCAAATGCAAGATCGGTAAAACTGCGCCGTCGCGCGCCGGATTCAAGAATTTATTCGAATGCCACGCCGTAGCAAGCGGCCCAGTCTCTGCTTCGCCGTCACCGACAACGCAAGTAACGATCAAATCAGGGTTATCAAAGGCTGCGCCAAAAGCATGGGCAACCGAATATCCCAGCTCCCCTCCTTCATGGATAGAACCCGGCGTTTCAGGAGCAACATGGCTGGGAATGCCTCCGGGGAAAGAGAATTGTTTAAAAAGTTTTTTTACACCTTCGGCATTTTGCCCTACCTCAGGATAA
>CAZJJL010000041.1:0-4525 GCA_964546325.1 uncultured Planctomycetales bacterium
CTGAGTAACATCAGCAACGTTTCCTTTGGGCAAGGAACGTTTGATGTCCGGTATGAGATCGTTAATGCTTCGGATGTTCCGTTCCCTGCAAGTTCCGTCGCTAACAGTACGACGGCAACCGCGGTTAATATTACGGTGATCGGAAAGGTCCCCGGGAATGACGGCGTTATGATCCAAAGAACGATGTCGCAGCGGGCCTTGAAGCTTCCCTCGGCGGCTCAATTCGCTCTGTTTTGGGGGAGAAACCCCGGCGCAACCTTATCCATGAGCCGTGTTACGATCGAGGGAAATTATTGGTCGATCGGCTCCACTTCTTTTTCGTCGTCAGCGGTTTATAACGGTACCGCGTATAAACCGACAACGGCGACATTTACGGGCGCTTCCGCGAACCAAAAAGACATAACCTACCCGTATTTTTCTAATATCTCGACGTTTTCTGCGACGTTCTCCACTCCTGCGATAAACGCGACGTTCTATACGACATTGATGAATAGTTTCAACGCGACCATTGATTCTTGCGGTAATCGGACGACCGATGTTACCATGGATTCCGATTTTGTTCTGAGCGGGACTCTGTGTTGCAGGAATTTTAACGCGGTTACCACGAAGAATACGCGTATAACGATACGCGGAAGCGGATTTATCGTTGCCAATGAGTTTGTCGGCTTGGCAAACCAGAGCAATAGCGGTACGCAAGTGCTCAACATTACTCCGACGACAGGAGATATCGTTATTCTATCCAACAGGACACTGACGGTTAACCGTGGCTCAGGGGGAGGAACAACGCGCGTTAATATTACGGGCACTCCGATGTATGCCGTCTATCTGTATGCGCGCGCATCAAATTCAAATGATGAGAACCTTACCGTTGATCAGGAGTCGTTAACGAATATTACGAACGCGATGTTGTTATCGCCGACACGTATCATTGTTCAAGGAGATGCCAGTATTTACAATTCAACGCTTTTCGTCGGGGATAATCCCGCGGGGGTTAATAATGTTTTGCAGATCTCGGGGAGATTGACGGTTGTCGGGAATAATACGAGCCCGTGCAGCGTTTTGAGCTTAGGAAGAAGTTCGCCGAGCCTGCAGATCGATACGTCCGCTAACGTAACCGGGTTTATGTATCAGTGGGATCCCGGGAATACCGGAACTACGACGATAGCCGGGCAGAACCAGAACCGTATTGTGAACATAACCGGTACGGCTATCGTGAATCAGTTCACCGGGAATGCGCTTTCGTTTGCGAACATAGTGTATGACGCTTCGGCAATCCCGGATCCACCCCCGGAGCGTTTTGACGGATTCGCGACAAGCGCTCAGGACAGTTGGAACGGGCTGTGATCCGAAAATCGTTTGATCCTGGGGCCCGTATCGTTATTGAAAATGAACTAATTGTTGGACGCATCAAACCAACATGTTATAATATTGCATAATCGTTAACGTATCTCATGGAAAAACATATGCCCCTGAGCCAACAGATAGCAGGAATGTTCTCACCACCGGCGACGTCTGTCATTGCCCTTGAGATCGATATTTCCGTTCGCATCATCCTGGTTTCACTCAACGATAAGCCTTCCATAACCGCATTTTCGGTTTTTCCTTTGCCCGACCATATTACCGGCGATACGTTGGCATCGCTGCTTATCGATTTTACCAAAACGCATGCCGTTACGACCCGCGATGTCGTTATCTGTGCTGCGTTAAAGCCGTTTTATATCAAACGTTTAAAGCTTCCTCTCCTGCCGGATAATGAATTGGCTCAGGCTGCTCAATGGCGTCTGAAAGAAGAGATCAATTGCGATATCGCGCAATCGGTTTTTGCCCACCAGGTCATTAAAAAGAATAGTAAGATCGACGGGACATCAACCGAAGATGTCTTGAGCGTTGTAACCGGAGCAGCCCAAGTACAGGATGTTGCGGAGGGATTGAAGAAACAGGGATTTAATTGTTTGGCTGTGAGCGCAACTCCGTTTGGATATGCCGCGTTATTGGAACGGTATCCTGCCGTCGCAGAAGAGGGGTTGCGGTGCCTGTTCCATATGAAATGGAATATGAGTTTTTTTGCGATGTATGAAAAAGGACAACTCTTATTTTATCGCGAAATACCTATTGCGATCTCGCAATTTCAGGCTGCGCTTACCGGGACGTTCGCTACGAGTTCGGGGCATATTGAACTATCCAAAGAGGAGATCGAAGATATTATTTTTTCGCATGGTATCTGTCGGGATGAATATATGTATAAAGGGAAGGTTAGTTCTGTTCAACTTTCCGGTATGATGTATCCTGTTGTAGAACGCTTATCCCAGGAAATAAAACGATCTTTGGAGTATTATGCCTCTGAATTCGGCGGGTCTGCGGTAAAGACGATGTATTTCTTAGGCGAAGGGGCGCGTATCCCCCATCTTCAAGAAGCTTTGGGAAAAGAAATTTCCCTGCCAGTTTCTTCGTGGAACCTTTCTTCCGTAGTATCTTTAGCGCCTGGCATGGAAGAAGGGATGATCCCTGTTCTTGCCGCTATTTTCGGATTGGCGATTGGCTATTATAAAACAGTTAACATGTTGCCTGGGGAATATCGGCAGGGCAATATTGAAAAATTAGAATGGAAATCGTTTCGCTGGGCTGCATTCATTGCCGTTGCGGTCTTAGGCCTGCTTTTTGCTATTCTTCAGGCGGATGTTTCCGGGCATCGTAAGAAGTTGGATGCATTACAATCTAACATGAACATTCTTGCGCAGGTTAGGGCAACAAACATGCATCTTGCCGCTTTAACGGCTTTTTGCCAGGAGGTCAGCGGTCAGGATAGGAACGTGGGGGGATTGCTCAAGAAGATAAGTAAGCTTGTTCCGGGAGATATTTTCTTTGAAGATTTTGATTTCGATATACAGGGGAAACAAGGGATGCTTAAAGGATACGTGCGCCGCGCAAACAATAGCTCAGAAGCCCTTTTATCTTCGTTAGTGACCGGATTAAACGGGTTAGTGGTTATTCGGGACGCGACGATACTTTCCGTTGAAAAAAGCGTGCGTAACGCGGCTGAGGTTGATTCTTTTCGTATTAGCTTTCGTATACCATGAAGATAAGTAAAGAGCAAAAAACGATCCTTATTTTTTTCGGGATATTCATATTTTCGCTTTTGGTGTTTTTGTTCGCTATGTATCTACCGGCGCGCACAAAACTGATCGAGATAAAACGCGAAGTTACCGGTATTGAATCTGAGCTTGCGGCATTACAGACGCTCAGTAACGGTAAGGACATGGGGGAGGCGATCCGTCGACTAGAATCCCAATTGGCGGTTTTGATGCATAAGGTCTCTATTTCGCAAGAAAAGGCGATAAAGGAAATTTCAGGAGCAGCGCGGGATAATGAATTGGAAATATTAAATCTGAATGCCGCTGAGAAAAGGCCTTATGCCAATAGTCCCGCAGGTTTTGCAATTGATGAGGTGCCGCTTTCAATGCATGTTACCGGCGGATACCGGCAAATTGGAGAGTTCCTCTTGCGTCTTCATGGTGATTTTCCTGTTTTGGTACGGGTGGTTCGCCTTACGATGAAGGGGAAAGGTCATGGGGGAAATATTCTCGATGCGGATCTCCAATTAATCGCGTATGTAAAACGATAGTATGATGAATAAACAACGTCTGGAAATAATTATTACGTCGGTTTTAGCGGTGGTCTTAGTCGCGGCGTGGGGGCGTAATTCTGTTTTATTGCGTCAACGTTTTGCATCTCCGGCGCAACGCGCTCCTTCCGTCGCCGCGCTCCCTTCAGTGCCCGCAGTTGCGATTGTTCCTCCCGTTGCTTCGCAAAACACGCCATCCGATGGCCCGTGGGTGAGAGACCCTTTTAGCGGGCAA
Source organism: uncultured Planctomycetales bacterium (assembly GCA_964546325.1). Classification (GTDB taxonomy): domain Bacteria; phylum Omnitrophota; class Gorgyraeia; order Gygaellales; family Profunditerraquicolaceae; genus DAONEO01. Next base: position 3,858 of record CAZJJL010000041.1, read on the forward strand.
TCGTATGCTCCCGGCGATGGAGGTGTCGCTTTAGAACTTAAGGGGGTAATTTGGGATGAACGTAATCCACAAGCTTTAATTAACGATTCCATAGTACAGATCGGCGATACCATCGGTTTTTATAAGATCGTTAATATTACCCCTCAAGGGATTGTTGTTCAGGACGGTCCGGTCCAAAAAGAAATTAATCTCGAGCATTAATAACGGTATTGTATGGCTACGAATCGGGTTGCGGTCATTGGTGCGGGCGTAGGGGGATTGGCTGTTGCTGCGCGGCTTGCCAGCCGGGGCCATCGTGTCGAGGTCTTTGAGAAACTTTCCCGTTGCGGCGGGAGAAACAACATTATTTCCGACCGGGGGTTTTTATTTGATACCGGGCCGTCGTTTGTTTTAATGCCTGATTTTTTTGAAGAGGTTTTTTCGTACTGCGCAGAAGATATCCGCGCGTATCTTGATTTGGCTGTTCTTGAACGGCATTATAAGATCTTTTATCCTGATGGACGAACGCTCACTGTTCATAAAGATATCATGCAGACGAAGCAGGAGCTGGAACGTATTGAATCAGGCGCTGCTGGTCGCTATGATGCATTTTTGAGAGACGTAGAGTCAATTTATAAAAGCCTCGAACCGTTATTATACCGCTGTTTTTGCGTGCGCGATATTTTTGA
>CAZJJL010000041.1:4535-6835 GCA_964546325.1 uncultured Planctomycetales bacterium
TTCTACCATCGTGATCGATGCGGCCTTCTGCGATGGCGTGCGCGATATTTTTGATCCGCGTATGTGGGGATTAGTCAAAAAGATCAGCGCGTTCTCTACGTATTGGAAAATAGCCCGCACGTATTTTAAAACTCAAGAGCTTTGCTTTGCCATGACGTTCGAAGCAATGTTCATAGGGGTGTCTCCCTATCAAGCCCCCGGATTCTACAGTATTATTTCATATACCGACCATTGCCAAAAGATCCGTCATCCCATGGGAGGAATGTATCGGATACCCCAAGCGCTGGAGAAATTAGGGAAAAAATTCGGCGTTACCTATCATTATGACGCCGAGGTAACGGAAATTTCCGGGAATGGCAGTATACGGTTACAAACTAAACAGGGGGAGCATCAAGCGCAGAGCGTTGTTATCAATGCCGACTATGCGTATGCTCAGAAAGAACTTCTCGCAAGAACGCTTCCGAAATACGCGTATTCGTGTTCGGTGCTTCTGTTTTATCTGGGGCTGAAGTCAAAAATATCCGGCTTAGAGCATCACAATTTATTCTTTTCTGCTGATCTGGAAAAAAATCTTCGGCAGATCTTTACCGATAAAACGACGCCGGACGATCCGTCATTTTATATCCATGTTCCTACCGTGACCGATCCGTCCTTAGCGCCTCCCGGAAAGGATATTGTCTATATACTTATTCCGGTTCAGAATTTAGAGGATTCGCGTCAGGATGCCGAGTCTATGCAGGAGTCTCTTCGCAGAACCGTGTTTGATGCGGTATCCAAAAAATGCGGCATAGACTTAGAGCCGTTGATCGAAGTGGAACACCGGTTTTATCCGCAGGATTTCATAAGTCGTTACCATATACTCTTTGGCGCGACCTTTGGGCTAGCCCATACGTTTATGCAGAGCGCATTCTTTCGGCCCGGGAACAGGGATAACAAGCGTAAGAATGTTTATTTTGTGGGTGCCAGTACACAACCGGGAGGAGGGCTTCCGGTCGTGCTCGCCGGATCGCGCATTGTTGCGGATATGATTGGCCCTGCGGATTAAGCGGCAGCGCTCATGCGTTTAATGTGCTTGATAACCCCACGGGTTATTTCATCCGGGGTCGAGGCCCCCGAAGTAACTCCTACCGATAAAGCTTTCTTGAACCATTCCGGTTTTACGTCTTGTTTGGTTTCAATCCAATAACTGCGAGGATTCAGCGATTTTGAGATCTCCCAAAGACGCTTGGTGTTCGCGCTTGAATGAGAGCCGATAATGATCATGACGTCATTATGGTTCGGAAGCTCGCGGATCTCCTGCTGTTTCTTTCTGGTGGGAGTGCAAATAGTATTAACGAATTTCAGGTTCTTAAGGCGTTGGTTCAGTAGATCGACTATCTTTTGGACTTTTTCGGTATTTTGCGTTGATTGTACGACGACCGCGCATTTTTTATTCTTAGGGATCCGCTTGAACGGGATCGATTCGGGTGAATCAATAATAGTTGCTTGATGCGCCAGCTGCCCTGCGATGCCGCGGACTTCGTCGTGCGACTTGTCCCCTATGATAATGATATGGTATCCGTTGCGTTCCATTTCTTTGGCGATCGTATGTATCTCTTTCACCATGGGGCAGGTTGCGTCGATGATTGCGTAACCGAGCGCGGACGCTTTTTCGATCGTTGAGCGGGCTGCTCCGTGCGCGCGTATTAAAAGAGTTTTCCCTTTCCCTGACCGGGTAAGGCCTCTGATCTTTTTGATCCCTGTTTCTTTGATTTGCCGCACTACTTCTTCGTTATGCACGATATCTCCCAGCATTTCAATGTGCGCTCCGGATCGCGCCAGTTGCAATGCTATCTGAATAGCTCGTTTAACGCCGAAACAAAAACCGGCGGATTGCGCCAGGTTGATTTTCATGAAAATGCTCCTTGCATAAGGATTTTTCCGATTCGGACAACTTTCTCGGGGAAAGCGACGTGCGCCCTTCTTTCGAAAACATTATAGCCGTGTCTGGCGATATCATCAAGAATTCCTTCATAGAGGTTTGCCATCGCCCGGACGGTGAGCCTGCAATTTTTATCAGTGATCAACGGGATGCCTTGTTCTGCTTTACGATAATAGGCGCGCGCGCGCTGTACTTGGTAGATAAGCAGGTTTTTAAGATCCGGGACGAGTTTTTTGTGCCGTAAGGTTGTTTCATCGACCCGGTATTGTTGCATTTCGTCACAGGGGATGTAGATCCTTCCTCGGCCAAGGTCCTCGGTGATATCGCGGAGGATGTTCGTTAATTGCATTGCTATGCCGAGTTCAACGGCATGGGTAAG
>CAZJJL010000041.1:6859-10766 GCA_964546325.1 uncultured Planctomycetales bacterium
AATATGCGCAGCATGATAAGGCCAACGACACCGGCAACTTTGTAGCAGTAATCATACAGTTCATCGAATGTCGCGTATCTGTTTTTTTCCAGATCCATCTCCATTCCGGCCAGAAGCTCGGTAAAATATTCCTGGGGAATAGCATAGGTATTGATAGTCTTGCGAAACGATGTGAGAAGCGGCTGAAGCATGGGGGCATTCGAGTAGGCAGTTTGAATCTGGCGGCGTATTTCATCGAGGTTGCGTCGATCTTGAGCGTTATGCGGCGTATCAACTGCTTCGTCGCTCGTGCGGCAGATCGCGTAGACCGCAAATGCGGCGCTGCGTTTTTCAGAAGGCAAGAGGCAAGAGGCGAAATAAAACGTTTTTGCGAAATGCTCGGTTATTTTCTCTGCTTCGGCAAAACCGCGCCGTACCAGGAAATCATTGTGTGACATAAAAACATTGTACCGCCAACAGTGCGTATCGCCTAGGGTATTTTATAACCGATAGCGCGGAAGAATCGGGAGTATTTTCCATTTGCTTTTGCTCCTGACCGGTTCTACAATAAGCGTATGTCCTCGTATGCGTGGGTATTGATCCTTGCAGGTATCGTTCCTTTTGCCGTCAGTTTTTATCCTCCCCTGAACTTCTGGCGCCATTGGAGAGCATTGGTGCATGCCCTGGTCCTTATTCTTGGTATATTCGGCGCCTGGGATGTTTTTGCGACCTTTCGCCGGCATTGGTTCTTTAATCCCGAAGGCGTATGGCCGGTTCGTATCATGAATTTACCTATCGAAGAAGTGCTTTTTTTCGTGGTTATCCCCTTTTGCTGTATTTTTACCTGGGAAGCGCTGCAATACCTTGCCGGGAGGCGGCGATGAAAGAGTATACGCTTCTTGCGGTTTCATCCTCTCTGATCGCCGTTCTTATCGACCGCATGGCGCGCACAAACGTTTTGCGGAGGAAGATATTCTATGTCTTCTTGGGAGCCATCTTTATTTTCAAGCTTCTGGTGAACGGATTCCTGACCGGAACGGAGATCGTTATATATAATTCCCGGTATTTTCTCGGCCTTCGTTTAGGGAGCATCCCGTTCGAAGATTTTTTCTTTGGATTTAGCATGGTGCTGTTGTCGATTGTTTTCTGGGAATATTATAAGAAGAAAGGCTTTTAATGCGCAGATGCGCGGCGTTCGTTTTGTTTTTTATTTTGTCTGTTATGCGGCTTGCCTTTGCGTTTGATTGGATCGCATCCCACAACGCCGCAGAAACAATGACTGAAGCTCAGGCGTTGGCCTCCGTTGCCCGCGATCCGCGGTCGGAAAAAGATCTCTACGAATTAGGATTGGTGTATTTGCGGCAGCATAAGGACGCTGCGGCCCAAAAGACTTTTGAGAGCATGCCCGTCTCTATTCAATCGCGTTGGGGGATCGCGGAAGTTTTACGCCGTCAACATCGGCACAAGGAGAGCGGCCGGATGCTGGATGCGATCATAGCCGAGGACCCTTCGTTTATGCCCGCATATTTAAGCAGGGGGTATCTGTATTATCTTGAGTTACGTTTTAATGATGCTATCCGTTGCGCGCGGATGGTTATGCGCCAGCCTCAGGGAAAGACCGATGTCGCTAATTATGTCCGTGCATATTCTTTGTATGCCGGGACAAAAGGGATGATCGCGCATTACGGCGGCCCGCTTTCAAAGGCGATAAACGGCACGGTTGTATTGCCGATGCTTCGAAAGGCGGAAAAGATACGGCCTGAGTCTCCGGAGGTTCTTTTTGGTATCGGTAGTTTTTATATTTTAGCCCCGAGCTTAGCGGGCGGAGATATCGACCGGGGAATCGAATATTTACGGCGGGCGATCGCGTTGGATCCATTGCTTGCTGATGCGTATGTGCGTCTGGCCCAGGCATATCTGTTTAAAAAGGATCAGCGACAGTATGCGTTGTATTTGGATCGCGCTTTCTCAATCGATCCGCAGAATGAACTTGCTCTTGATATCCGTGACAAATCCTGTAAATATATCTGCTCGAGAGAATAAAAGAGGAATTACAGGGAGAGGATCGAGCGAGCGTATGAGGAGAGCATATTTTTATATGCTGTTTTCATGCGGCTTTTTGTATGCAAACGATGAAGGGTATCGGTTAATTTTGTGATCTCGTCCCGGGCATAGGCGAGTGCTCCCGTAGAAACAACGATTTTCTTGATCTCCTCGAGGTCCGATCTTTGCACGGTGCGTTTTATGAAAACCTTTTCGATGCGCCTTTTTTCGGCGTTGTTGCCGCTGTGGTATGCGCGCCATATCAAGAGCGTTTTCTTGGCTTCTTGCAGATCGGTAAGCGCCGATTTCCCTATCTGCGCTTCGTTGCCGAACATTCCGAGAATATCATCTTTGATTTGAAATGCTCTGCCTAAACAAAGCCCGTAGGTAGATAACGCGTCGATCTCTTTTTTGCTTGCTCCCGCCAATATCGCGCCGCTTGCCAGCGGTGATGCGAACGTATAATACGCGGTCTTATAATCGTAAATCTTATAAATATCGTCTTGCGTTATATGTTTGATATGCTTGGTCCCTGCCAAAAGCTCGATGAACTCCCCGCTTCCCGTGAATATCGCCGCTTCAATGAAATTTTTCAGTGCTTTTTCTTTACGCTCCATGTTTTCTTTGATGGCCAGGAAAGAATGTATTGCCATAGCATACATAACGTCTCCGGCTGCGATAGCAAGGTCTTGTCCGGAAAATTTGACTTTGGTATGACTTCGTAAATGGTGGTTAAGCATAGCATGCATGGAGGGAGCACCTCTTCTGGTTGCCGATTTATCGATAATGTCGTCATGGACAAGCATAAAATCGTGCAGCAGCTCGATGGCCAGGGCGCTGGTATAGAGCCCGGGGGCTTCTCTGCGGGAAAATCCTTTATACCCGATAATAAAGAGGATCGGACGGACGCGTTTACCGTCGCGCACGATGAATTCCTTGATCTTTTCGAATAAAAGCGGGGAGATGCTGCTGAGCCGGTAGGTCGTATCTATGTTCCGGCAGAAAGCATGAAGTTCGCTGTTAATGCGTTGTTTGATCGTAGTAAACATGTTCTTATGATAGCACGGCATATTTTAGGCCGCAAGTATTTAAACGCGAGTCCCGATCATCGGATGGGCACGATCACAAAAATGATTACGTTCCAAAAGCCAAGGGAAATAATCCCCGGGTAGAGCACGCTATCTTACCTGATGAGCGCGGTTGAATATGGCATCAGTATGTTTCTTAACGCGGGAAGGCTTCGATGACGAGTGATGCAATAAAGAGGATGCCGAATACAAGGTGCAGTTGGGCGGTTTTTACATCGATGGAGGAGATATCTGGCGAATTATCGTTTTTTTGGGCATGGAGTACGCGCATGTTTTTGAGCGCTAAAGGTAAACTTGCGAATGGTGTCAGTATCCACCAGGAATGCAAATGCGTTAGAGCCATGATAAGGATTGAGATGTATGCGCTGATCAGGAGCAGATCATAGAATATGCATGCCTTTGCCGGTCCCAAAATGATTTCAAAGGTTGTTATGCGGGCGTCACGGTCATGGGCGCTATCGCGGATATTGTTTGCCGTCAGGATCGCGGTGACCAGAAATCCGACGGGTAATGACGTTATGAGGACGCTCGATGTATACGTTCCGGTGAGCGCGTAGTATGTGCCGATTACCATGAGAGGGCCCATCATGATGAAGACAAGAGGGTTTCCCAATCCATGATATTTGAGGCAGAACGGTTTACCCGTGTAACAGTAGCCTGCGGTGATACCTGCGATGCCGATGAGCAGCATTATTTTCCCTCGAATCGCAACGAGCATACATCCGAGGATAAAGGGGATGAGGAGAAGGATGATCCCATAGGAGAGGGCTGCGATTGGTGGTAATAAGCGTTTCGTT